>NZ_JAAGNB010001732.1:0-7689 GCF_010550475.1 Amycolatopsis sp. SID8362 | reverse complement strand
CCACCAGCTCGAACCCGCCCAGCAGCACCAATTCCACGCCGGATCTGTCACCCTCACCCATCGTGGTCCCTCGTCTCCGTCGACGCCGTTCGCCGGTCTCCGAGCATGGCACCGGCGGTGTCTCCGCAGCGTCTTCCCGCTCTCTCACGCCGCGTCCGGACCGCCGCGCCCGCGCGGCCGCCGCTCAGCCGTGCGCGGGCTTGACCGGTCACCCGGACGGGACCCGCCGCGACGGCGCGTCGCCGGACTCCCGGGGAACGGGCGCCGCGGATCGCCAATGGCCCAACGGCAGTCCTCCGCCCCGGTTTAGCCCATCGTGTGACGCCCGACGGCGCGCGGTACGCGACACGAACACCGCCGCGACGGCGGTCCCGGAAGGTCGGTCCCGAGGGCCGCACCGGCCCACCGGAACGAACCGAGGAGCGGGAACCATGACGAACGCGGCGGGCAAGAGCGTCGGCATCCAGATCGACACGGCGGACCTGGAGGAGCTCAAGAACAACGGCTACAACCTGTGCTTCGCGAAGAAGGTGAACGACACCTACAACGTCGTGTGGCAGTCGGCGGGCGAGTACCTGGCCGACAACACCTTCTCCTGGCAGCCGTTGTACGAGCTGTTCGGCAGCAACGAGTTCAAGGGCGACGTGGGCGTGCGCGTCTCGACGAAGAAGGTGCCGATCGGCCTCGGCGACGAGGTGGTGCTCGACAAGAACGGCGTGCTCGGCACGCCCTCGTCGGGCGACACGCCGACCGGGATCACGCTGATCAACGAGTACGCCTCGATCCACCCCGGCCTGTGCGCGGCCGCCACCGACATCGACGGCAACGCGTCGACCAGCCCCATCTACGTCGCCGAGGACGCCATCATCCCCGGCACGGACGTGCTGACCCCGGTGGAGTGCGTGCAGGTCTGGTTCGAGCAGGACATCGCCACCAGCACGATGTTCAGCTCCGCGCGCTCCAACGCGGTCGAGATCGACCTGACCGGCCAGGACTCCGCGGCCCGGCTCTACAGCGGCGGCGCGTGGTCGACGCCGCCTTCGCTGTCCGTCGACGCGAAAGCGATCGTGACCATCATCGCGGCCTTCGCCACGGCGGTGACCGTCCACAGCCTCGTGTCCAAGATCGCCGCCAAGCTGACCGGGGTGTACGCGGGCATCGCGGTCGACGTGACGGCGCTGGGCGGCAACACCGTCAGCATCGTGTACTCGGAGAAGCCCGGCCTGTCCGGCGTCCCGCTGGAGCTGACCCGGCAACTGCTGGCGGGCCCGACCACGGTCGACCAGCTCGCCAAGTTCGTGCTCGAGGCGCTCGCGCAGCTGCAGGCCGGCTACGTCTCGCTGACGACGGTGGCCGCCTGATCCCGCGCCCGGGCGGCCTTTACGGTGAAACCGGACGGGCCGCCCGGGCGTCCGAGGTGGCGACGAAAGAGGTGAGCCCGTGTCCTTCCGGCACAGCGTCCTGGTCCTCGTGGCGCTCTTGAGCACCGCGGCCTGCACGACATCGACCGCGGGGCAGGCCCAGCCCGTCCCGACGGTGACGACGGCCGCGGGGCCGCGAGCGGTCGTCGGGACCATGCGCGTGACGTTGCCGGTGGGCGCGACCTTCACCGAGCACAGCCAGGACGGCCTCCTCGACGGCTGCGTCGCCGAAGGCACCACGGTCTGCGAAGCACGGCTGCTGGATCTGCGCGAAGCGACGTCGGACCCGAACGCGCCGATCAACCTCCCGAGCGCGAAGCGGCCCTTCGGCTGGTACACCGGCACGGACGTGCCGACGTGCATCACGGCCGCGTCGCCGCCCGGCCAGGCCGCGGTCGCCACCGGCAGCACCCTGCTCGACTCCGGGTTCGCCCCGATCGGCACCAAGAAGGCCGAGTACGGCCGCTGGCAGGTCACCTGCGAGGACGCGACGCAGAACAACCAGGTCCGGATGTGGTGGCTGCCGACGAGCAAGATCCTCGTCGTGCAGTACGGGTCGTTCCCGGGCTGGGACGCGAAGATGGACGCCCTGCTCGCCGGGGCGACCTTCGCCTGAACGACTGTGTGCGTTCCGTGTGGCCGCACGCACCAAGATCACTCCCCTCTCCGACTGGGGGAGATTTTCTTGCTGTGCGAAGGGTTCATCGATGCGTCACATCCTCATCTCCGGCCTCGCGGCCGGACTGCTCCTGATTTCCACCGGCTGCTCGGCCACCTCGGCCCCGCCGGCCGCTTCGGCCGGGGCCTCCGACGTCAAGCCGTCGGAGAAGGCCGCCGACAAGCCGATCGGCAAGACGATCACCGTCGAAGACGACGAGAACAGCGCTGACATCACGCTGAACACGGTCGGCACCCTCGAAGAGGGCACGACGCCGGGCATCAAGGCGAAGAGCGGCAGCTTCGTCGTGTTCGACCTGAAGATCGTCGGCAAGAAGGGCGAGTTCAGCACGAACGGCCTCTACGTCTGGATGAAGACGCCGGACGGCAAGACCGTCAAGGGCACCGACGGCATGGCCCCGGCCACGGCCGCCGACCCGGACCTGCCGCTGAAGGACCTCAAGCCGGGCGAGGAAGCCGCCGGCAAGGTCCTGCTCGACGCCCCGCTGCAGCCGGGCTCGAAGATGATCTGGACCGACGCGCTGGACAAGCCGCTCGCCGAGTGGGATCTCTGATGTCGTGAGTGTTCGGGGCGGTTCTAACCGCCCTGAACACTCACGACCGGCTCCTGATCAGGCCGTCACGTCGAGTGCCGCGCGGATGATCGCGTCGGTGTCGATGCCGTGGTACCGGTAGACGTCCTCCAGCGAGCCCGACTGGCCGAAGCCCGTCACACCCAGCGAGACCGCCGGGACCCGGTTGACCCCGGCGAGGAACGCCAGCGTGTGCGGGTGGCCGTCGAGGACCGTGACCAGCGGCTTCGCCCGCGAGGCCGGGAAGACCTGGTCGAGGATCCACGATTCGCCGCCGCCGCGGCCGGAACGAGCTTGGAGCGCCTCGAACAGCAGGCCCGGGCTCGTCACGCAGACGACGTCGGCCTCGATGCCGACCTGGGCCAGCCGCTCGGCCGCCGCCAGGGTGTCCGGCACCAGCGCGCCCATCGCCGCGAGCGTGACCGAAGGCGACGAAGCCCGCCGCAGCAGGTACGCCCCCGCCACCACCTGACGGCGACGGCGTTCGCGTGCCGCCGGGTCGGTGGGCACGGCGGCGAGCGTCTGGTCGACCGGGCGCGTCGAGAGCCGGAAGTACGACGACGTGCCGCCCGGCTTGCCCAGCCTGCCGAGCGCGGCCAGCAGCGTCCACTCGGTGTCGATCGCGAACGCCGGTTCGTAGCTGACGCAGCCGGGCTGCTCGATGCCGATCGACGGCGTGGTGATCGACTGGTGCGCGCCGCCTTCCGGGGCGAGCGTGACGCCCGACGGCGTGCCGATCAGGATCGACTGCCCGCCCGCGTAGATCCCGAACGACCACGGCTCCAGCGCGCGCTCGACGAACGGGTCGTACATGACGCCGATGGGCAGCAGCGGCTCGCCCCAGCGGCTCCAGGTCGCGCCCAGCTCGCCCAGCAGGCCGACCAGGTTCGTCTCGGCGATGCCCAATTCGACGTGCTGGCCGGTGGGCTTCTCCCGCCAGTGCATGATCGTTTCGGGGTCGTCTTCGAACCAGTCGCGGCGCTCGGTGGCCGACCAGACGCCGACCTTGTTGACCCAGCCGCCGAGGTTGGTCGTCGAGCTGACGTCGGGGCTGACCGTCACCACGCGCTTCGCCGCTTCGGGCGCTTCGCGGGTCAGGTCGAGCAGGACGCGGCCCAGCGCCGCCTGCGTCGTGGCGGTCCCGGACGGCGTGCGCCCGATGTCGGCGGGCAGGTCCAGTGAAGGCAGCGAAGGAATGCCGGGACGGCTAAGCCGCGAAGCGACTTCGGCGCACAACGCACCTTCAGGCGAGTCGGCCGCGAAGCCCTCCCACGGCGAAGCGAGGTCGGTCCCCAGCGAGGCAGCCAGCTCTTCCATCTGCGCGACGGTCAGCAGCGACGAGTGGTTCTGCGGGTGCCCCTGCGTCGGGAGGCCGCGGCCCTTGACGGTGTAGCAGAAGATCACCGTCGGCCGGCTGTCCGAAATGGACGCGAAGGCGTCGTCGAGCGAGCCGAGGTCGTGGCCGCCGAGGTTGCGGATCGCGGCCAGCAGCGTCTCGTCGTCCAGTGAGGCGACCAGCTCCCCCAGCGCGGCGTTGCCGGCGGGCAGCCGGTCGCGCACCTGGGCGGCGTCGCAGCGCAGCAGCCGCTGGTACTCCGGGTTCGGCATCTCGTCGATCCGCGCGCGCAGCTGGGCGCCGCCGGGCCGGGTGAACAGCTCTTCCAGCAGGCGCCCGTACTTCAGGGTCAGCACCTGCCAGCCGGCGGCGTCGAACATGCCCTGCAGCCGCCCCGCCGCGATGTTCGGGACGACGCGGTCGAGCGACTGGCGGTTGAGGTCGACGATCCAGACGATCTCGCCCAGCTCGGCGACGCCCGGGTCGAGGATGGCCTCCCAGATCGCGCCTTCGTCCAGCTCGGCGTCGCCGACCAGCGAGTACTGGCGGCCGGTGCCGGCCGACGAGCCGCGGGCGGTCAGGTAGCGGCGGGCCAGCGCGCCCCAGATCGGGGCGGTCGCGCCGATGCCGACCGAACCGGTCGAGTAGTCGACGGGGTCGGGGTCCTTGGCGCGGCTCGGGTAGCTCTGCAGGCCGCCGAACTCGCGCAGCGTCGGCAGGTAGGCCTCGTCCAGCTCGCCGAGCAGGTAGTTGATCGCGTGGAGCACCGGCGACGCGTGCGGCTTCACCGAGACGCGGTCCTCGGGCCGCAGGTGCCGGAACCACAGCGACGTCATGATCGACACCAGCGACGCGCACGACGCCTGGTGGCCGCCGACCTTCAGGCCGGAGGGGTTCGGCCGGACCCGGTTGGCCTGGTGCACGATCGCCGTGGCGAGCCACAGCACCCGCTGCTCGATGGAGGCGAGCGTGCCCGTCGCCGGAGCCGCCGGGGTGGCCTGAGTCATCGTCGACACCTTTCGTGCAGGAAGCACCCCCAGAACAGCACTGGCGGACGCTTCGCACAACCGATGTCGATCCGGCTGCGCAGAATGCACACCGGAACCGGACGGCTCAGGGCTCCGGGTGCGCAGAATGCACGCGCTCCAGCAGGGGCGTCAGACGGTAGGGGACGAGCTCGCGCATGACGAGCGAGATGTTCGTCCGCTCCACTCCCGGCGAGGCGAGGACGCGCCCGGCGATCCGGTAGAGGTCGTCGGCGTCGACCGCGACGACCTGCACCATCAGGTCGCTCGCGCCGGTCAGCCCGCACACCTCGGTGACCTCGGGGATTTCGGCGAGCGCCTCGGCGATCTCGGCGAGGCGCCGCTGGTCGACCTGCGCGTTGACGAACGCCCGCAGCGGGTAGCCCAGCCGCGCGGGGTCGATGCGGCGCTCGAACGACCGGAGCGCGCCGCGCTGCTCCAGCCGCGCGAGCCGGGCCTGCACCGTGTTGCGGGACAGGCCCAGCCGCTCGGCGAGCGCGACCGCCGTGGACCGGGGGTCCTCCCCCAGCGCCTGGAGCAGCCGCGCGTCGATCTCGTCGATGGTGTCGGACACGACCCCGATCTTCTCAGCCCAGATACTTCTTCAGGTCGTCGAGGACCTTCATCGCCCCGATCGGGCCCAGACCGAGGAACCACACCGAGTCGTCCACCGGAATCGCGTGCTTGGCCTTCACCGCGCCCAGGCCGGCCCACAACCCGCTGCTCGTGACGGCCTTCTCGTCCGCGCTCGGGCCGTTGCCGAGGCTGGAGTAGAAGATCCAGTCGGCGTCGGCCTCGTCGATGCGCTCCTTGGAGATCTGCGCCGCGAGCTCGTTGATGTCCTGGTTGGCCGGGCGCGCGAGGCCGGTGTCCTTGAGGATGACGCCGATGAAGGACAGGTTGCCGTAGAGCCGGATGCCGGTGGAGTGGAACCGCAGCAGCGAGATCTTCGGCGTGCCCTTGACCGCGGCCTTCACCTCGTTGGCGCGCTTCTGGTAGTCGTTCAGCAGCCCGGTCGCCTGCGTCTCCGCGCCCAGCGAAGCGCCGATCAGGAGCAGGTTCTCCTTCCACGGGAACCCGGGCCGGATGCTGAACACCGTCGGCGCGATCTTCGACAGCTGCGGGTAGAGGTCGTTCGCGCGCAGCTTGCTGCCGAGGATCAGGTCCGGGTTCAGCGCCGCGATCGCCTCGAGGTTGAGGTTGCTGACCCCGCCGACGGCCGGGATGCCCTTCGCGCGGTCGGCGAGGTAGGCCGGCACGTCGTTCTGCCCGGCGTTGGTGGCCATGCCGACCGGGGTGAGGCCGAGCGCGAGGACGTCGTCGAGCTCACCGCTGTCGAGCACGACGACCCGCGACGGCTTCTTCTCCAGCTTCGTCTTGCCCAGCGCGTGGGTGACCGTCCGCGGGAAGACGCCGGGGCCGACGTCCGCGCCGAGCTTCGCGGTTTCGGTGTCCGCGGTGGAAAACAGCCGGCCGCCGGTCGCGACGTCCTGGTCGCCGACGCCGGACGTGCTGGGCTTCTCGGGCTGGCCGCAGGCGGTGAGGAGCGTGCCGGCGGCGAGCAGCGCGGCCAGGCGAGTCCACTTAGGACGCATCGGGGGTTCCTTCTTCTCGGGGAGTGGCACGCCGCCTGCCGATCGGGACGACCAGGGGCGTGGCGGAGACCGGGTCGGGGATGACCCGGCAGGGCATGCCGAAGACGTCGGCGACGAGCTCGGCGGTGAGGATGTCGGCGGGCGCGCCCTCGGCGGCGATCCGGCCGTCCTTCATCGCGATCAGGTGGTCGCCGTAGCGGGCGGCCAGGTTCAGGTCGTGCAGGACGATGACGATCGTGCGGCCGTCCTCGGCGTTCAGCTCGGCCAGCAGGTCGAGGACCTCCACCTGGTGGGCGATGTCGAGGAACGTCGTGGGCTCGTCGAGCAGCAGCAACGGCGTCCGCTGCGCCAGCGCCATGGCGATCCAGACGCGCTGGCGCTGCCCGCCGGACAGCTCGTCGACCGGCCGCCCGGCCAGCTCGACGGTGTCGGTCGCGAGCATCGCCTTCGCGACGGCGTCGTCGTCCTCGGCGCTCCAGCGGCGGAACATCCCCTGGTGCGGGTAGCGGCCGCGGCCGACGAGGTCTGCCACGGTGATGCCTTCGGGCGCGGTCGGCGACTGCGGCAGCAGGCCGAGCACGGTGGCGACGTCCTTGCTGCGCCACGTCGTGATGGCCTTGCCGTCGAGGTAGACCGCGCCCGCGGTCGGGGCGAGCAGGCGCGCGAGGCCGCGCAGGAGCGTCGACTTCCCGCAGGCGTTGGTCCCGACGATCATCGTGACCTTGCCTTCGGGGATCCGGACGGAGAGGTCCTTGACCACGCGAAGCGGCCCGTAGCCGAGCTCGAGGTTCTCGGTGTGCAGTGTCACGGCGTTCCTCTCACACTCGCCCGGCGCGGTTGGCGGTGGCCAGCAGCCACAGCAGGTACGGCGCGCCGACCGCGCCGGTGACGACGCCGACCGGCAGCTGTTCGCCGAGCAGGTGCTGGGCCGCGAAGTCGCCCAGCAACACCACGAGCGCGCCGGTCAGCGCGGCGGGGACCAGCCCGGCGCGGGCACCGCCGACGAGCCGGGTCGCGATCGGGTTGGCCACGAACGCGACGAACGAGACGGGCCCGGCGGCC
>NZ_JAAGNB010001677.1:0-4249 GCF_010550475.1 Amycolatopsis sp. SID8362 | reverse complement strand
GGAAACGGCGTTCCGCTGCACGGCCTGCGGTTCGGTGCGGCTGCGCGCGGTGATCGTCGGCGCCAAGCGCACGGCGGAGGAGCTCGGCCGCGCGTTCCCGGGCATCCCGGTCCGCACGTCGGGCGCGGCGGAGGTGCTGTCCTCGGTCCCGGGCAAACCGGCGCTGGTGGTCTGCACCCCGGGCGCCGAACCGGTGGCCGAAGGCGGCTACGGCGCGGCGCTGCTCCTGGACGGCTGGGCCCTCCTCGGCCGCCAGGACCTGCGGGCGGCGGAGGAAACCCTGCGCCGCTGGATGGCCGCGGCCGCCCTGGTCCGCCCGTCCGCCTCGGGCGGCCGGGTGATCGTCGGCGCGGAGGCGGGCCTGCCGGTGGTGCAGGCGCTGGTCCGCTGGGACCCGGCCTGGCACGCGGGCCAGGAGCTGGCCGAGCGCCGTGAGCTGGGCTTCCCGCCGTCGATGCGGATGGCGAGCGTCGAGGGCAGCCCGGACGCGGTCGCGGGCTTCCTGGCCGATCTCCCGCTGCCGGACACCGGCGAGGTGCTGGGCCCGGTCCCGCTGGGCGAGGTCGACGAAGACGGCAACGCGGAGCGCGAGCGGGCCTTGGTCCGGGTGTCCCGCGCGGACGGCAAGGCACTGGCGGCCTCGATCCACGCGGCGGCGGCCCGGCGGGACGCGAAGAAGGCGACGGAACCGATCCGCGTCCAGGTGGACCCGCTCGACCTGATCTGAGGCGGGCCGTGGCGCCGGGCGGCTCGCAGGTGGGGTGCCGCGAACGCTGCGGACCGCAGGCGCGACGTACCGGAACCCGGTGCGGCGGGCCGTCAGCCGTTTTGTCCGGCCGGCTCTTCGGGGATCGTGTCGAGGATGCCGCCGGCGATGTCCCGTGCCGCGCGCTTCAGCTCGGTGCTCGCGCCGCGGAAGAGGTCCTGGGCCGGTTCCGCGGGCCAGTCGCCGGGCAGGAGGTCGCGGGGGAGCCGGGGGTCGGTGCGGATCGTCTGCAGCCAGTCGGCTTCCAGCCGGAGGTGGCGGGCCAGGCTGTCCGGCGCCTGCGCCGCCGCCTCGCCCGGTTCGCCCCAGCGGGCCAGGAAACCGCGGTAGTGGCTCGCGATGCGCTCGAGGTCCCACGCCTCCTGCACGATCTCGGCGACCTCCGTCGGCGGCAGGGCGCGGGCCTGGAACACCTTGACGTGGCCGTCGGTGCCCAGGCCGTCCAGCAGCGGCACGGTGTCCACTGTGGAGGGTGCGATCCACAGTCCGCTCTGCAGGCTGCCGAACCCGGCCCACAGCAGGCGTGAGCGCAGCACGTGGCGCTGGCGCTGCCACGACTCCGGCATCGAAAAGCCGAGCAGGGTCCAGGTGCCGTCCCACTCGTGGTCGACCGCGCCGAGGTGCCAGATGCGGTGCGCGCCGTCGAGCAGGATCGCGCGCGACCGGCCGGTCAGTCCGATGTAGACGTTGCGGCCGCGCCGGGTGCGCCGCAGCAGGTCGCGCCGGGCCATCCGGCTCAGCGTCGAGCGGGCCGCGTGCTCGGAGACGCCGGCCCGGCCCAGCACCTCGAGCACGCTCGCCGTGGCCACCTGGACGTCGTGGCCGAGGACGTGCGCGCCGAGGAACGCGAGCAGCAGCGCCTGCGGGCGCGGGGCCCCGCTGGGGGAGAGGTCGTCGCCCTGCTCGGTCTCGTGGTCGGCCACGGTGGTCACCGCGCCAGCATAAGCGAGTCGATGTTGGGCACAGTATTGACCGCAGTCATCGATGTGCTTAATGTTTGCGCCGGATGTGGCGCAGGCCACGTCCGCATCCGGCGGTCGGCGACGAGGCAGGACACGCGATGACGGACACCCACCATTCGCCCGTGCAGCTGCGCAGGGCGGTGCTGTCCAGCTACCTGGGCAGCGTGATCGAGTACTACGACTTCCTGCTCTACGCCACGGCGTCGGCGGTGGTGTTCTCCAAGGTCTTCTTCTCCGGCCTGGACCCGGTGATCGGCACGATCGCGAGCCTGGGCACCTTCACCACCGGCTACCTGGCCCGCCCGCTCGGCGGGATCGTCTTCGGGCACTTCGGGGACCTGCTCGGCCGCAAGCGGATGCTCGTGATCACCATGACGATGATGGGCCTCGCGAGCACGCTGATCGGCGTGCTGCCGACGTACGCCCAGGCCGGCGCCCTGGCCCCGATCCTGCTGGTCGTCCTGCGCGTGCTGCAGGGCATCGCGGTCGGCGGCGAGTGGGGCGGCGCGGTGCTGATGTCGGCCGAGCACGCCACCACCCGCCGCGGCCTGTGGGCGAGCTTCACCAACGCCGGCGCCCCCAGCGGCATGGTCGTCTCGACGCTGATGCTGACGCTCATGGCCGCGGTGACGACCGACGCGCAGTTCCTGGCGTGGGGCTGGCGGATCCCGTTCCTGCTCAGCGTCGTGCTGCTCGCCATCGGCCTGTTCGTCCGGCTGAAGGTGACCGAAACACCGGTCTTCGCGGCGACGAGCCGCCCGTCGCGCGCCCCGCTGGTGGAGGTGCTGCGGCGGCACCCGAAGAACCTGCTGCTGGCGATCGGCGTCGGCTTCGGCGCGTTCGTCGCGCAGGGCACGCTCACCACGTACGTGCTTGCCTACGCGGTCGGCCAGGGCTTCCCGCGCCAGACGGTGCTCAACGCGATCACCGTGTCGTCGGTGGGCGCGGTCGCCGGCATCATCGGGTTCTCGGCGCTGTCGGACCGCATCGGCCGCCGCCCGGTGGTCATCGGCGGCGCGGTGGCCACCGCGATCGTCGGCTTCCTGCTGTTCCCGATGGTCGACAGCCACTCGGCGGGCCTGCTGGTCCTGGCACTGGTGCTCGGCCAGTCCATCGCCCACCCGGCGATGTACGGCCCGCTGGCCGCGCTGTGCACCGAGCTGTTCGGCACCCGCACCCGCTACACCGGCGCGTCACTGGGCTACCAGATCGCCGGCCTCGGCGCGGGCGTCGCCCCGGTCGTCTTCGCGAGCATCGCCGGCGCCGGCACGCTGGTGATCTCCGCAGTGATCGCCGCGTGCTGCCTGCTTACGGTGCTGAGCGTGCTCGCGCTGGCGGAAAGCAACCGCAGCGATCTGGCCGACGAGCCGGACGGTGCGGCGGTGCCCGCGCCGGAGGGGATCCGCGGAACCACGTGAGCGCAGTGCTCAGCGGCTCAACACCGTGCCCGGCAACGACTCCAGCGCCGCACGCGGGGATTCCTGCTGCCGCAGCGGGATTCCCGCGTCCGGCCCGCCGGCCGCAGCCTCCGTCAGCGAGATCACCTGGGCCGCGATCGCCTGCCGCCGGGACTCGAACGCCGGGTCCGTCAGCGCCGCCGGATCGGCCGGCTGGCCCAAAACCGGCGTGTGCAGGTGCCCGCCCGCCACCGACGTCAGGCCCAGCCCCAGCCGGACCCGGTTCGCGCGGAACATCGATTCGTTCGACAGGTAGTTCCCGCCCCCGCCCGAAGCCGCGATTTCGCCGGGGGCCGGGGCGTCCGAACGGCACACGGGCGTGCCGCTGCCCGGGTGCGAAGAATCCGGCCACACGCAGAACGCCTGGTTGAAGTTCACCGGGTAAGCGCCCGGAACCTCGGTCATCCGCGCGTACGGGAGCGTGGTCTCGATGAACTGGACGTCCGGCTGCGGCCAGCCCGCGGCCGGCGGGACACCGCCCGTCACCGACGCGTTGTTGTTGTCCGGGAAGCCGCCGCGCCAGGCGCCCGCCCAGCGTTCGACGTCGAAGCGGCCCGGGCGGCCCTGGCTGATCGTCAGCACGACGTCCGGCCGCCGCGCGCGGTCGCGCAGCGCCGAGCCGTACGCCGCTTCGACGATGCCGTCGTCGAAGTAGCCCCACACCACCGGGAAGCTCACCGCCTGGACCACCGCCGGGCCCGACGGTGTGTCCAGGACGCGGCCGTCCAGCTGCAGCGCCGACGCCCCGGCGGGGTTCGAAATCGAGAGGCCGCGGCCGTCCAGCTGGAACGGGTCGAAGCCGCTCACCATGACTCGCCGCGTTTTGCCGAGCGGGAAGCGGACGTCGTCGAGTCCTCGGGAGCCGTGGTCGAACGCCGTGAGCAGCGCGGTCCGGTCCGGCAGCGCGAACGCCGGCCGCCACTGCCGGATCGCGCTGCTCAGCTGCAGCCTCGCCCAGTACAGCGGCCGGTCGTCGAAGCGGTCGAGCGTGCCCAGGTCGGGACGACGGCCCTGCGCGCGGTCGACGGCCGTGCGCCACAGCCGGTCGCCGGCCCGCGTGAGCA
>NZ_JAAGNB010001620.1:0-4221 GCF_010550475.1 Amycolatopsis sp. SID8362 | reverse complement strand
GCCGCCCTGGCCGCGGTCGCGCTGGCCGCCGCCACCGCCACCGCCGCCGCGGTTGCCCGACGGGGCGCCCGGCTCGTCGTCCAGGCGCAGCGTCAGGGAGATGCGCTTGCGCGGCACGTCGACGTCCAGCACCTTCACCTTCACGATGTCGCCGGGCTTCACGACCTCGCGGGGGTCCTTCACGAAGTTCTTCGACAGCGCCGAAACGTGGGCCAGGCCGTCCTGGTGCACGCCGACGTCGATGAACGCGCCGAACGCGGCCACGTTCGTCACCACGCCCTCCAGCCGCATGCCCGGCTTGAGGTCGCCGATCTTGTCCACGCCCTCCGCGAACGTCGCCGTCTTGAACGCCGGGCGCGGGTCGCGGCCCGGCTTGTCCAGCTCGGCCAGGATGTCCGTCACCGTCGGGAGACCGAACGTGTCGTCGACGAAGTCACCCGGGCGAAGGGACGACAGCGTCCGCGTGTTGCCGATCAGCGAGCGCAGGTCGGTGCCCGTCTTCGACAGGATCCGCCGGACCACCGGGTACGCCTCCGGGTGCACCGACGAGGAGTCGAGCGGGTCGTCGCCGTCCGGGATGCGCAGGAAGCCCGCGCACTGCTCGAACGCCTTCGGGCCGAGGCGCGCGACCTCCTTCAGCGCCGTCCGCGAGCGGAACGGGCCGTTCGTGTCGCGGTGGGCCACGATGTTCTCCGCCAGCCCCGTCGTGATGCCCGAGACGCGGGTCAGCAGGGGAGCGGACGCCGTGTTGACGTCCACGCCGACCGCGTTCACGCAGTCCTCGACCACTGCGTCCAGCGAGCGCGACAGCGAAACCTCGGACAGGTCGTGCTGGTACTGCCCGACGCCGATCGACTTCGGGTCGATCTTCACCAGCTCGGCCAGCGGGTCCTGCAGCCGCCGCGCGATCGAGACCGCGCCGCGCAGCGAGACGTCCATGTTCGGCAGTTCCTGCGAAGCGAACGCCGACGCCGAGTACACCGAAGCGCCCGCCTCGGACACCACGGCCTTCGTGAGGTTCAGCGCCGGGTGCTTCTTGATCAGCTCCTGGGCCAGCTTGTCCGTCTCGCGCGACGCCGTGCCGTTGCCGATCGAGATCAGGTCCACTTTGTGCCGTGCGCACAGCGCGGCCAGCTCGGCGATCGACTGGTCCCACTTGTTGGCAGGCTGGTGCGGGTAGATGACGTGGGTGTCGACGACCTTGCCGGTCGCGTCCACGACGGCCACCTTCACGCCGGTGCGGAAGCCCGGGTCGAGGCCCATCGTGGCCCGGGTGCCCGCCGGCGCGGCGAGCAGCAGGTCGCGCAGGTTGGAGGCGAACACGCGGACGGCGTCGTCCTCGGCCGCCTGGCGCAGCCGCATCCGCAGGTCGATGCCCAGGTGCAGGAGGATCTTGGTGCGCCACGCCCAGCGCACGGTGTCGCCGAGCCACTTGTCGCCCGGGCGGCCCTGCTGGGAGATGCCGAACTTCGCGGCGATGCGCTGCTCGTACTCGGTCGGCCCGACCTGCGGTTCGTCGCTCGGCTCGTCCGGCGACATCGTGAGGTCGAGGACCTCCTCCTTCTCGCCGCGCAGCATCGCGAGGATCCGGTGCGAGGGGAGCTTCGTGTAGGGCTCGGAGAAGTCGAAGTAGTCGGAGAACTTCGCCCCTTCCTCCTCCTTGCCCGCGCGGACCTTGGCGACGAGGTGGCCCTGGCCCCACATCTTCTCGCGCAGGTCGCCGATGAGGTCGGCGTCCTCGGCGAAGCGCTCGACGAGGATCGCGCGGGCGCCGTCGAGGGCCGCCTGCGCGTCCGCGACGCCCTTGTCGGCGTCGACGAACACCGCGGCCGCGGCCTGCGGGTCGGTCGTCGGGTCGTTGAGCAGGCCGTCGGCCAGCGGTTCGAGACCCGCTTCGCGCGCGATCATGGCCTTCGTGCGGCGCTTCGGCTTGTACGGGAGGTAGATGTCCTCCAGCCGCGACTTCGTGTCCGCGGCGAGGATCGACGCTTCGAGGGCGTCGTCCAGCTTGCCCTGGCTCCGGATGGACTCGAGGACGGCGAGCCGGCGCTCGTCGAGCTCCCGCAGGTAGCGCAGCCGTTCCTCGAGCGTGCGCAGCTGCGCGTCGTCGAGCATGCCGGTGACTTCCTTGCGGTAACGCGCGATGAAGGGCACGGTCGACCCGCCGTCGAGCAGCTCGACGGCGGCCTTGACCTGTCCTTCGCGCACGCCCAGTTCTTCGGCGATCTTCTGCTCGACCGACACGCTCACTCCAACACGCTCCCGCTTCGCCTGGCTTCGACCGTCACATTCTGCCGTTTCGGCCACCCCGACTTTCGGATGGGGCTCCTTGACAATCAGATTGGTCTAGTCCATTTTGTGGTGACCTGCCTCACCACAGCGGAGGTCTTCCGTGGTCCCCAAGGTTCGCATCGCTCTGCTTTCGTTACTTTCCGTGGTCACGCTGAGTCTCGGCGTGACGTTCGTGCTCGCCGGCAGCGCTTCGGCGGCGAACATCCTGGCCAACCCCGGCTTCGAAGCCGGCACTTCGGGCTGGACCTGCACCACCGCGCCCACCGCGGTGAGCACGCCGGTGCACAGCGGGAGCCGCGCGCTGAGCGCGTCGCCGTCGTCGTCGGACAACGCGCAGTGCTCGCAGACGCTCACCGTTTCGGCGAACACCGCGTACAAGCTGTCGGCGTGGGTCCAGGGCAGCTACGTCTACCTGGGCGTTTCCGGGTCCGCGACGGCCAGCACGTGGACGCCCGGCACCAGCGGCTACCAGCAGCTGTCGCTGAGCTTCACGACCGGCGCCAGCACGTCGCTGACGGTGTACCTGCACGGCTGGTACGGCCAGCCGACCTACTACGCCGACGACGTCAGCCTCGACGGCCCGGGCACCCCGCCCACCACGACGCCGACGACGCCGACCACCCCCACGACGCCGACCACCCCGCCCACCACGACCACCCCGCCGACGACGACCACGACGCCGCCGACCCAGGGTGACCTGCCGAAGCACGTCCTCACCGGCTACTGGCAGAACTTCTACAACGGCGCCAAGGCGCTGAAGCTGGCGGACGTCCCGACGAAGTACAACATCATCGCCGTGTCCTTCGCGGACGCCACCGGTTCGCCGGGCGCGGTGAGCTTCACGCTCGACTCCGGCCTGTCGTCGCAGCTCGGCGGCTACACGGACGCGCAGTTCAAGGCCGACGTCAAGACGGTGCAGGCGCGCGGGCAGAAGGTCATCATCTCCGTCGGCGGCCAGAACGGCACGATCAGCGTCGGCGACTCGACCTCGGCGAACAACTTCGCGAACAGCGTCAAGTCGCTGATCGCGAACTACGGCTTCGACGGCGTCGACATCGACCTCGAGAACGGCATCAACGCCACCTACATGGGCCAGGCGCTGCGCAGCATCTACAACGGCGGCGGCAAGGTCATCACGATGGCGCCGCAGACGATCGACATGCAGTCCACGCAGGGCGGCTACTTCCAGCTGGCGCTCGGCATCAAGGACATCCTGACGGTCGTCAACATGCAGTACTACAACTCCGGCACCATGCTCGGCTGCAACGGCAGCGTCTACGCGCAGGGCACGGTCGACTTCCTGACCGCGCTGGCCTGCATCCAGCTGCAGGGCGGCCTGCGCGCCGACCAGGTCGGGCTCGGCCTGCCGGCGTCGTCGCAGGCGGCGGGCGGGGGCTACCAGGCACCGGCCAACACGGTCTCGGCGCTGAACTGCCTGGCCAAGGGCACGTCGTGCGGCTCGTTCAAGCCGTCGGCGACCTACCCGGCGATCCGCGGCGCGATGACGTGGTCGATCAACTGGGACGCGACGAACGGGTACGCGTTCGCCAACACGGTGTCGGCCGGGCTCGCGGGCCTGCCGTAACCGTTCTCGTCATGAAGGGGCCCTTCCGGACCGAGTCCGGAAGGGCCCCTTCATGACACCCCCAGCCGGGCGCGCGCCATCCCCCGCGGCACACGCGCCTGCGCCGCTTACACTGCCCGAACAGGTGTGTGCGAACGTTGCGGAAACGTGGAATCCGCAGGTCGGGGAGGGAGTGCGGTGGTCAGGTACCGCGTGCTCGGCACCCTCGAAGCCGAGTCCGGCGGCGCGCTCCTCGACGTCGGCCACGCGCGGCGCCGGTACGTGCTCGCGGCCCTGCTGGCCGAGCCGAACCGGCCGGTGCCGCTGGAGCAGCTCGTCACGCGCGTCTGGGGCGAGCACCCGCC
>NZ_JAAGNB010001572.1:0-2598 GCF_010550475.1 Amycolatopsis sp. SID8362 | reverse complement strand
TGATGCCGGCCCCGACGCCGCGGACGTCCCCGCGGTTCACCACCGGGCTGGCCGGCGGGCTGGTCGCGCTGCGCTCGGTCGCCGCCCAGACCGGCCTGGAACTCGCCACCGTCCTCGCCGGTGCCTACGCGGCGGAGCTCTCGAGCCGGTCCATCGACCCCGATCTCGCCGACCCCGGGTTCGCGCACGGCGCGGCCGGCGTCGACTGGGCCCTGTCCGGGCACCCGCGCGAAACCGCGACTCTGCCGCCCGCAAAGGCCGCGACCGGGCACGGCTGGTGCTCCGGTCTGGCCGGCCAGGTGCTCGCCTACGCCGGCGACCCCGACGTGCTCGGCGGGCTCGACGAACAGGTCCGGCGCCTCGCCGCCCAGGAACCGCTGCGCGACTTGTCGCTCTGCCACGGCGAAACCGGCATCACCGACGTCCTCGGCGTGCTGGCCGAGACCGGCCACGCCGGCGCGGAAGCCGCGCTCGCCACCCGGACCGGCCTGCTGCTGACCGCCGTCGAACAGGACGGCGCGCGCTGCGGCACCCCGGACGGCGTGCCCTCCCCCGGCCTGCTCACCGGCCTGGCCGGCATCGGCTACGGCCTGCTGCGTCTCGGCTTCGGCCCCCGCGTCCCGTCCGCCCTGCTCCTGCAAGCCCCGACCCGCTGATCCGCCCCACCTTCACGAGGAGAGAACCACAGATGCGCGAAACCACGACCGAGACCGCCGAAGCCACCGTCGGCGCCCTGGTGCTCCCGCGGGCGAACCACGCCGGCGCGCGCAACCAGGCGCTCGCGGGCACCCGGCCCCGGCTCTCCGGCGTCACGCTCGACACGCTCGGTTCGCCGACCGTCGTCACCAACGGCACCTTCGCTCTCTGACTCCTTTCCCCCATCCCCCGGCACCGAAGGCGAATCCCATGACCGAGCACGACTTCTTCCCCGAGAACCCCGTCGGCGACCTGACCCTCCCGGTGTCCAGCCGCACCGGCGCCCGCAACCGCGCGCTGTCCGGCCAGGCGCCGCGGCTGAGCCAGAACAGCGTGAGCACCCTCGACATCACCCCGGTCTTCACCGTCGCCTTCGCCGAATAGCTTCCGTTCCAGCCCGTTCGACTACCGAGAGTGGAGCCACCTGCATGACCGAGCACGACTTCGCCGGCACGGACAACCCGATCGGCGACTTGACCCTCCCGACGTCGGCCCGGACGGGCGCGCGCAACCACGCGCTGTCCGGCAAGGCGGCGCGGGTCAGCCAGAACTCCCTGACCACGATGGACATCACGGTCGTCACGGGCGCGTTCCCCGGATAGTGAGACGGACCCGGGCGTCGGTATTTCGACCTACGCCCGGAGGGGGTCCGTCCGGATATAGTGACCGCGATGGGCATCCGATCGACGCGCCTGATCGGGCGCGACAGGGAGCTCGGCGCGCTGTCCCAGGCTCTGGAGAAGGCCCGCACCGACCACGGTGGGGCCTTCTTCCTTGTCGGCGAGGGCGGGATCGGGAAGTCCCGGCTCGCCGCCGACGTCGCCGCGCGGGCACTGGCGACCGGGCTCCCCGTGCTGCGCGGGCGAGCCAGCTCGATCGGGCCGATGGTCCCGTTCCGGCCGCTGGCCGAGGCCCTGCTGTCGCACTTCCGCGGCGGCCACCCGCCGGCGGCGCCCGAGCTCGACCCGCTCGTGCCGGTGCTCGCCCGGCTCGTCCCCGACTGGTACCGCGGCGACCGCCCGCACGACAACGGCAACCTCCTCGTGCTCGCCGAGGCCGTGTTCCGGCTGCTGTCGGTGGCCGGGCGCGAAGGCGGCTGCCTGATCGTGCTGGAAGACCTGCACAACGCCGACGCGGAAACCCTGTTCATCGTCGAATACCTCGTCGACAACCTGGCTTCGAGCCGGGTGATGCTGATCGGCACCCTGCGCAACGAGCCGGGTGAAGCGCTCCGGCTCGCGACAGCGGCGTCGCAGCGCTCGGCCAGCCACACCTTCGAACTGACCCGCCTCGACGCCGCGAACACCCGCGAGTTCGCCGCCGCCTGCCTGGAAACCGAGCCGGCCGCGGTACCCGCCGCCGTCGCGAACCTGTTGTGGCAGAACAGCGAAGGCGTGCCGTTCGTCGTCGAAGAACTGCTGCACGGCATGGTCACCGACGGCCTGCTCGTCGGCGGCGCGCACGGCTGGCAGGTCGTCGGCGAACTGCAGGCCCGGGTGCCGGAGGCGCTGATCAGCAGCATCGCCGCGCGTGTTGACGCACTCGGCGCGGACGGCGAAACGCTGCTGTCGGTGGCCGCCGTGCTGGGCAGGCGGTTCCCGCTTTCGGTCGTGCAGGCGGTCACCGACATGGACGACCGCATGCTGCACAACCACATCAGCGCGAGCGTCGCCGCGCACCTGGTCACCACCGACGAGACCACCCCCGGCTGGTACGCCTTCCGCCACCCGCTCACCGCGGAGGCGCTGCTGGCGCGGCTCGTGCCGTCGACGAAGGCGAACCTGGCGCGCCGGGCCGCCGACGCCGTTGAGCAGTTGCACCCGGGCCTGCCCGGCGAGCTGTGCGCGTTGGCCGCGGCGCTGCGGCTGACGGCGTTGGACCACCCGGGCGCCGGGCGGCTGT
>NZ_JAAGNB010001527.1:0-3299 GCF_010550475.1 Amycolatopsis sp. SID8362 | reverse complement strand
GAGTCCATCGCCACCCGGACCGCCACCCGCGCCGACTGGGCCGCCTTCGCGCCCCTGTACTACGGCCGTTGGGACGACGCGGCCCGGCGGCACCAGGCCACCGAACCCGGTCAGCGCAACGGCGCGGCCGCGCGCAGGTACAACGCCCCTGGCGCCTTCGAGCCGCCGGTGACCCGTGCGGCGCTCGGCGCCGTCACCGCCGAGGTGCTCGTGCTGGCCGGCGAACTGGACTGGATCGTCAGCCCGGCCGTCGCCGCCGACTTCGCGGCGCTCTTCCCGCGCGGCCGGGTCGTCGTGATGCCCGGCGCGGCGCACTACCCGTGGCTGGACGACGCGGCCGCGTTCGCCTCAGCCGTGGGGGCTTTCCTGGCCTGACGCCGGGTTGCGGCGCGGCTTGATGCGGACCGCGGGCAGCGCCGGGGCGGGCAGCCGCTCGCCCGGGTAGCCCGTGACGCTGCCGAACTGGTCGGAGCCGGCTTCCCAGGCCTCGCGGAAGGCCGCGATCTCCTCGTGGGTGCGGCCGACGAAGTTCCACCACATGAGGATTTCTTCCTCGAACGGCGTGCCGCCGAGCAGGAGGAACCGGGCCGGGACGGTCCCGCGGTTGCTCAGGGTCAAGCTGCGGACGCCGATGCCCACGTAGCCCAGCTCGGCCGCGCGGACGCGGGAACCGGCCACCTCGACGTCGCCGGTGTCGACGAGGACGCCGTGCTCGAAACGGGGGTCGACGCCGAGGGACATGTGGGCGTCCGGGTTCAGGACGATCTCCGCGCCGAGCAGCGGGGTGAACGTCGGGATCGGCGACGTGCGCCCGGCCAGCGAGCCGAGGAACACCCGGATCTCGGCCCCTTCGATCCGGTTCACCGAGGGCACGTAGTGGTCGAAGGCGCGGGCCGTGTGCCGGTGCCGCTCGGGCAGCGCCACCCAGAGCTGGACGCCGTGCAGGGTTTTCGTGGCCGGGGTCGAGACCTCCGAGTGGCAGATGCCGTTGCCGCCGGTCATCAGGTTGAGCTCGCCGGGGCGGACCATCGCGTGCGTGCCGAGGCTGTCGCGGTGCTCGATTTCGCCGGCGAAGAGCCAGCTCACCGTCTGGAGGCCGGTGTGCGGGTGCGGGGCGACGTCCATTTTGGCGACTTCGTCAGGGCCGTAGTGGTCGGCGAAGCACCAGGCCCCGATGAGGGAGCGGGCGCGCTGGGGGAGGGTGCGCCGGACGCGCATCGCCCGGGGGCCGCCGAGGGGGACTTCGCGCGGGGTGAGGATCTCGACGGCGGGGCGGTCGGGATCGGTGGCCGTCGGGCGGTCGGCGCAGGCGAGCTCGGCCGGGGTGGCCTCGGTGTTGCTCATGTCCGCCACGGTAGTCGCGGTGGGGGTGGCGGGGCCTGGTGGCCGGGGCTGCTGTGGGTGGCGCCGGGTGGGTGGCGGGTTTGCGGCTGGGGTGCCGCTGCTGGAGCGGGTCGCCGGGCGAGGCAGTGGTGGTGGGCGGGCCGCCGGTCTCCTCGGGCGGTGGGCTCGCTGGTCGCCCGGTGGGCTGTGGTGGTGGACGGGGCGCCGCTCGCCGGGGGCAGACCGTGGACTTGCAGCTGGAGCAGGTCGCTGACCGAGGCAGTGGTGGTGCGCGGTCGGGTCCCGTTCGCCCTGGGCGGTGGGCGGGGCGGGCTCCGTGCCGTGCCGGTGCGGCGGACGGAACCCGGTGGCCCCGCCGGGCTTGGCCGCTTTGCTTTGTGGAGTTGTCAAACAGCTACCCGAGCGCCGTCAGGCGGCCGGGCGGTGCTTCTCGGTCAGGACTGCTTGGCCTGCCGTTGTCAGGATGGCTGGGACCAGCTCGCCGGGGCGGCCGGGGCGGGACGGGCGGACCAAACCCTGGTGGGCCAGGGTGTGGGCGGAAAACTGGTCGCCGCACGAGAGGCCGTCGATGAACAGGTCCGGTTCGCTGCTGCACGACACCAGGCCCCGGCCCGCGGCCACCGCTCTCAGCATCGCGCGCATCCGGTGGTTGAGCTCGGGGCGTGCTTCCGGTGATCCGGTGTTGTCGTTGCCGTTCATCTCGGTCCCTCCCGCTCGTGGTTCGGCCTCGTCCTACCTGTGCGTCGAACCGGTGGAGCGGATTTCGACAGCACACCCGGGTTCGGTCCGGCCTGAGCGCTCCTTCATCGTCACCGCCGCTGATCCAGTACGGCTCGAAACCCCGTTGACGGGCGTTCGGATACCGGGCGCGAACGGACGGGGTCAGAACGGCGGGCTTCCCGCGGCCACCGGTTCCGGGGTCCACGTGCTGCTGCCCCCGGTGCCGGTCTGGCGGCTGAGCTTGGTCACCTTGGCCGTCGCGTAGCGCAGCGACGGGCCGAGCTCGTCGACGTCCAGCTCCATCACCGTCCGCTTCTCGCCTTCCTGCGTGTCGTACGACCGCTGTCTCAGGCGGCCGTGCGCGATCACGCGCGATCCGCGCAGGAGGGACTCCGCCGCGTTTTCCGCGTACTGCCGCCACACGCTGCAGCGCAGGAACACCGGGTCGCCGTCGCGCCATTCGCCGGATTCGCGGTCGAGCTGGCGTGGGGTGGACGCGATCGTGAAGTTCGCGACCGCCGCGCCGGCCGGGGTGAACCGCAGTTCCGGGTCCGCTGTCAGGTTTCCGACCACCGTGACCATCGTTTCGCCCGCCATCGGGCTCTCCTTCCGCTCCGGGTGCGGGGTGCACCGCTCTCGCCGTCGAGGAGAGCACGGGGGTCCGACAATTCCGGGCCGGGCGACGAGGTGCCGGGACCCGGACGGGCTGGTTTCCTGCCGCCATGCCGACGGCGTTTCAGAAGGAGCTGGTCACGCTCGCCCACCGGCTGGCGGACCTGTGCGCGCTCGTCGCGAGCGCGTACGAAGAGGCCACGCGCTCGGTGCTCGAAAGTGACCACACGCTGGGCGGACGTGCTCGCGAAGAGGCCACGGCGGTGGCCGCGCTCGGGGCCGCGTGCGAGGACCAGGCGGGGGCGCTGCTGGCTCTGCACGCGCCGCGGGAAGCGGAAGTGAAGGCCGTGCTCGCCGCCGTCCACGTCGCCGCGGATCTCACTCGGATGGGTGGACTTGCGCGGGAGGTCGCGGACGCGCGGGGAGCGGTGCCGGAACCGGTCCGGCCCGTGGTGGCGCGGTTGGGGGCGCAGGCCGCTTCGGCCGCTCGGGCGCTGCGGGAGTTGCTTGGTGGCGGCGATGGCGGCGGGGTTGGGGACGCTGTCGCGCTGGCTGGGGTGGCCGAGCGGGAGCTGCGGGAGTGGGCCGGTGGGCCGGAATGGCCGTACGGGGCGCGGGCCGCG
>NZ_JAAGNB010001479.1:0-5007 GCF_010550475.1 Amycolatopsis sp. SID8362 | reverse complement strand
CGGCACGGCGCACTGGCCGCAGTCCTACGGCGGCCAGCAGCCCGGCGGCTACCCGGGCGGCCCGGCCGGCGGCCAGAGCGGCCCGCCGAACTACGGTGCCCCTCCGGGCTGGACCCCCGCGACCTCCCCCGGCGGCCAGCCGGGCCAGTCGTGGCGGCCCGGTGGTGAAGAACGCCCTCGTGAGCACGGCTGGTTCGCCGACCAAGCCGGCAACCAGCAGAGCGAGGGGGAGCGTCGTGACGTGGACGGACCGGACAACAAGCCCCAGTGACGCCGACCGCCCGGTCTTCGACCAGGACCGGGCGGAGAAGGCGATCCGCGAGCTTCTCCTGGCGTGCGGCGAAAACCCGGAGCGGGACGGTCTCAAGGACACCCCCGCCCGGGTCGCCCGCGCCTACCGCGAGATGTTCGCGGGCTTGTACACCGAGCCCGACTCGGTGCTGGACCGCACGTTCGACGAGTCCCACGAAGAGCTGGTGCTGGTCACGGACATCCCGATGTTCAGCCAATGTGAACACCACCTGGTCCCCTTCCACGGCGTCGCGCACGTCGGGTACATCCCGAACGCCGCCGGGAAGGTGACCGGGCTGTCGAAGCTGGCCCGGCTCGTCGACCTCTACGCCAAGCGCCCGCAGGTGCAGGAGCGCCTGACGTCGCAGGTGGCCGACGCGCTCGTGCGGAAGCTGGACCCGCGCGGCGTGATCGTCGTGATCGAGGCCGAGCACCTCTGCATGGCCATGCGCGGCATCCGCAAGCCGGGCGCGCGCACCACCACCTCGGCGGTGCGCGGGCAGCTGAAGAACTCGCCGTCGTCGCGGGCGGAGGCGCTCGACCTGATCAAGGCGCGCCGGTGAGCGTGGGGCTTCCCGCTCCCGGCCGGTGCGTCGTGATGGGCGTGCTGAACGTGACGCCCGATTCCTTTTCGGACGGTGGCCGCTACCTCGGCCTCGACCAGGCCCTGGAGCACGCGCGCGAGATGTGGGCGCGCGGCGCCGACCTGATCGACGTCGGCGGCGAGTCGACGCGGCCGGGCGCGGCCAGGGTGGACGCCGAGACCGAGCTGGCGCGCATCCTGCCGGTGATCCGGACGCTCGCCGGCGAAGGCGTGGCGCTGTCGGTCGACACCACGCGCGCGGCCGTCGCCGCCGCGGCGCTCGAAGCCGGCGCGCACGTGATCAACGACGTCTCGGGTGGCCTGGCCGACCCGGGCATGGCGCGGGTCGCGGCCGAAACCGGCGTGCCGTGGGTGCTGATGCACTGGCGCGGGCACAGCAAGGACATGCAGGCGCTCGCGTCCTACACCGACGTCGTCGCCGATGTCCGGTCCGAGCTGCTGTCCAGGGTGGACGAAGCGCTGGCGGCCGGGGTGGCCGAGAGCGCGATCGTGCTGGACCCGGGGCTCGGGTTCGCGAAGAACGCCGAGCACGACTGGGCGTTGCTGCGCGGGCTGGATTCGTTGCTGTCACTGGGTTTCCCGGTGCTCGTCGGCGCCTCGCGCAAGCGGTTCCTCGGCCGCCTGCTGTCCGAAAAGGACGGCACACCCCGCCCGCCGGACGGCCGCGAGGACGCGACGGCGGCGATCTCCGCCCTCGCCGCCGCGGCCGGCGCGTGGGGCGTGCGGGTGCACGAGGTCGGCGCTTCGTTGGACGCGGTCGCGGTGGCCGCGGCGTGGTGGAAGGGTTCACCGGATGTCTGACCGGATCACGCTGACCGGCCTGCGCGTGTTCGGCCGCCACGGCGTGTTCGAGCACGAAAAGCGCGACGGCCAGGAGTTCGTCATCGACATCACGGCCTGGCTCGACCTCGGGCCCGCCGCCGCGTCGGACGACCTGACCAAGACCCTGCACTACGGCGAGCTGGCCGAGCTGGCGGCGGGCATCGTCGCGGGCGAACCGTACGACCTCATCGAGAGCGTCGCGGGCAAGATCGCCGACGAGGTCATGCGCGACGATCGCCTGAGCGCGATCGAGGTGACGGTCCACAAGCCGTCGGCCCCGATCCCGCTGACGTTCGACGACGTCGCGGTGACGGTCCGGCGCGACCGATGAGCCGCGCGGTCCTCTCGCTGGGCTCGAACCTGGGCGACCGGCTGGGGTTCCTGAAGCTGGCCCTGGACGCGGTCCGCCCGGCGCTGGTCGCGGTGTCGAGCGTGTACGAGACCAAGGCCTGGGGCGTCGAAGACCAGCCGGACTTCCTGAACGCGGTCTGCGTGGTCGACGACCCGGCCCGCGACCACTGGGCGTGGCTGCGCACGGGCCAGTCCGCCGAACAGGCGGCCGGCCGCGTCCGCGACCTCCGCTGGGGCCCGCGCACCCTGGACGTCGACGTGGTCACGGTGGACGGCGTGACGTCCGACGACCCCGAGCTGCTCCTCCCGCACCCGGGCACCCCGGACCGCGCCAGCGTGCTGGTGCCCTGGGCGGAGATCGACCCGGCAGCGGTCCTGCCGGGCCACGGCCCGGTAGCCGCGCTGCTGGCGGCCCGCCCGGCGGACGAAGTGGCGACGGTCCGCCGGACGAACCTCGACCTCAGCTGAGCGAGCCCGGCGGCGGCCCGTCAGCGGGTTCGGCCGAGCTAGTCAACCCCCGCCGGGGCACCGATCGCCGAGCTGCCCTCACCGATCGGTGACGGGAGCTGCGCCCGGACATTCGACATTCACCCCCGCAGGGCGGCGACCATGAACCGCACCGCCGGCTGGGCCGTCTGGACCGGGGGCCAGCCGTTGATCGTCGCCAGCAGCTGCCAGTAGCGCTCGGCGCGGGGGTCGCCGCTCGTCTCGAAGCGGTCCGCCATCTCCGTGCGGAACTCCGGCGATGCCGGGTCCTGGTCCGGTCGGGCGGTCGCCGCCGCGATGTCGGACGCAAGCGTTTGCCCCGCTTCCGACGTGGGCGAATCGCCCGCCTGCACGGCCGTCTCCGCGCGGGCCATCCAGTCCGGCCAGTTGCGCTCCCACGCGTCCGTCGGCTGCTGGAACTCGCCCGCCTTGATCTGCTGGGACTGCTGCTCGCTCATGCCGCGGATCAGCGCCCGGAACGACGGGTCCTGCACCAGCTCCGCGAACTCGATCCACGCCTCCAGCTGCTCCGGCGACGGGTCGTCCGGCAGCTCCGGCTTGCCCGCGCGCATCCGCCGGTAGAACTCCTGGTCCACGTCGAGCCCGGCGACCATCTCGTCCCAGAACTCGTCCACCAGCCGTTTGCGCTCTTCGTCCGACATCGACGCGAGACGGTTCATCAGGTTCACTTCCTCCAACTCGGAATTGCGCTTGGCCACCGCGCGCAGCACCGCCCGGCGCAGCCGCAGCCGCCGGATCTGCTCGTCCAGGGCCTCGACGTGCCGGGTCGCCAGCTCGCCGACCGTCGCCGGCCGCGCCAGCGCCGCGGAGACGTCGGCCAGGCCCAGACCCAGTTCCCGCAGCGTGCGGACCAGCTCCAGGCGGGCCATCGCCGCCGCGTCGTAGAGGCGGTAGCCGGCGTCCGTCCGCTCGGTCGGGGGCAGCAGGCCCTCGTCCGAGTAGAAGCGGATGGTCTTGACCGGCAGGCCGGTCCGCCGGGCCAGCTCGCCGATGGTGAATGTCGCGGTGGTGCCCACTAGACGCATGGTGAACTCTCCAGTCGGGGGAGAGTCAAGCTTCGCACGGTACGGTTGACGTATGCACTTCACGCGGCCCCGTGACCTGGTCGTCGCCGGGCTGCTCGGCCTGGCGATCGGCTACCTGCTGTTCCAGATCGCCTACGGCTCGCTGCCCCAGCTGCCGCTGCTCGCCGGCATCACCCTGGCCGTCCTCGCGGTGATCGAGGCCGGGCTCGCGCTCTCCATCCGCTCGCGGATCAAGAACGGCCGCGTGGTCGCCGCGATCGGGATCGCCCGGTCGGTGGCGCTGGCGAAGGCTTCGTCACTCGCCGGAGCGTTCATGGCGGGCGCCTGGCTGGCCGCGCTCGCCTACCTTTTCCCGCGACGTGACGAACTCGTCGCCGCGGTGCTCGACACCCGGGCGGCGGTCGTCGGCGCCGCGTCCGCCGCGGCCCTGGTAGCAGCGGGTTTGTGGCTCGAACACTGCTGTCGGACCCCGCGGGACCAAGATCGTGAGCACACCCGCGGGACGACCGGTTAGCGCTGGAATCCCACCGCTCGCTGGACCGAGTAGGTCTCGTTCGGATTACGAGCAGGTACGGTGTCAGTCATGACCGGCGTGGGTGACGACTCGCGCGGCCGCCTCTTGGGCAGGCCGTGGCTCGTCGTCGGATTCGTCCTCGCCATCGGAGCCACCCTCGCACTGGTGCTCAGCGACGACCTCCGCTATCTCCGGCTGGGGATCGTCGCCGCCCTCTGGGCTGCCCTGATCGGCGCTTTTCTCGCCGTGAAGTACCGCAAGCACGCGGCACAGAGCGAGGACGCGGTCGCCGAGGCGCAGGCTGTGTACGAACTGGAGCTGGAACGCGAGATCGCGGCCCGGCGTGAGTACGAGCTGGAGATGGAGGCGGACAACCGCAGTGCCGCCGACTCCCGCGGGCGCGAGGAGCTGGAGGCGCTGCGTGCGGAGGTGTCCGCGCTGCGCGACAGCCTCCAGTCGCTGTTCGGTGGCGAAGTGCTGCTCGAACGCGTCGCGCTGACCGCGCAGGCGACCCGGATGCGCAAGCTGTCCGACGAGAACCGCATGGTCACCGACGGCGCGCCGAAGAAGAAGCCCGCCCAGCTGCTGGCCGCGAAGAAGCCGGTGCCCGAGGCGGGCGAGCGGCCGACCGAGCTGATCGATCGCGTCCTCGACGATCGCCGCCGCAAGGCGTCGAACGGCAAGGGGCTCGGCAAGGGCTTCGGCGGCAAGGCCGTCCCGAAGGCCCCGGCGAACGTCTCGGTGCAGAGCACCCAGCAGATCGCCCGGCCGAAGCCGCTGAGCGAGCGCCGTCCGCCGGTGCCGGCGGTCGACCCGGCGCTGAACGCCGCGCAGCGCGAGCTGAAGGCCGCCGAGCTGCGGGCCGAGGCGGCGCGGCGCCAGGCCGAGTCGCA
>NZ_JAAGNB010001433.1:0-2714 GCF_010550475.1 Amycolatopsis sp. SID8362 | reverse complement strand
GCCGTTCCCCGAGGAGGGCGCGCGCCAGATGGTGTCGCGGCTCGCGGCGCTGCACCTGGCGCCGACCCTCGGCGCGGCCGCCGAGCTGCGCGCGGAAGGCGTTGCGCGGCAACGCATCGCGGTCACCGGCAACACGGTCGTCGACGCCGTGCTGGAGATCGCGGCCCGCGACCTGCCGGCCCGCGACACGGCGCTGGCGTTGCTGGAGATGGAAATCGCCGAGGCGGGCGAGCGGCTGGTGCTCGTGACGTCGCACCGCCGGGAGTCCTGGGGCGAGCCGCTCGAGCGGACGCTGGCGGCGGTGCAGCTGATCGTCGCCGAGCACCCGGACGTGCAGGTGCTGTTCCCGGCGCACCCGAACCCGCAGGTCCGCGCCCAGGTGGACGCGGCGCTGGACGGCCTGCCGCGGGTGACGGTCACCGACCCGCTCGAGTACCCGGACCTGGTCCGCGCCCTGCGGCTGGCGTCGCTGGTGCTGACGGACTCGGGCGGCATCCAGGAGGAGGCGCCGACGTTCGGCACCCCGGTGCTGGTGCTGCGCGACGTGACCGAGCGCGTCGAGGTCGTCGAGGCGGGCTGCGCGTGGCTGGTCGGCACCGACACCGAGCGCATCGCCGACACGGCGGCCCACCTGCTGAGCGGCGAACTGCGGCCGGCGCAGGTCGGAAACCCCTACGGCGAAGGCAATGCGGCGACGCTGGCGGTGGCCGCGATCGAGGAGTTGCTCGGCGTCGGCTCCCCGGCGCGCAACCAGGCTGTCGCTTCCTAGAGCGAAACCACGTTCACCGGGAGGGCCGGGTTCGCGCTGAAGTCCAGCGCCGCCGTCGGGCGCTTCGCCGCCACCACGTGCGCGCCCAGCGCCGCGATCATCGCGCCGTTGTCCGTGCACAGGCGGGGGCGCGGGACGCGCAGCTCGATGCCCGCCGCCGCGCAGCGCTCGGCCGCCAGGCCCGACAGCCGCGAGTTCGCCGCCACGCCACCGGAAATCACGATGGTGCCGATCCCCTGCTCCTTCGCCGCGCGGACCGCCTTCATCGTCAGCACGTCCGCGACGGCCTCCTGGAACGACGCCGCGACGTCGTCCACCGGGATCTCCTCGCCGCGCCGGGACGCGCCTTCGACCCAGCGGGCCACGGCCGTCTTCAAGCCGGAGAAGGAGAAGTCGTTCTTCGCGTCGCGCGGGCCGGTCATCCCGCGCGGGAACGCGATCGCCGCCGGGTCGCCGTTCTTCGCCGCCTTGTCGATCGGCGGGCCGCCCGGGTACGGCAGGCCGAGCACGCGCGCGACCTTGTCGTACGCCTCGCCCGCCGCGTCGTCCACAGTGGACCCCAGCTCGGTGATCGACGACGCGATGTCGTCGACGCGCAGCAGCTGCGTGTGCCCGCCGGACACCAGCAGCGCCAGGCACGGCGTGGGCAGCGGCCCGTGCTGCAGCGTGTCCACCGCGATGTGCCCGGCCAGGTGGTTGACGCCGTAGAGCGGCACGTCCAGCGCCGTCGCGTACGCCTTCGCCGCCGAGACGCCGACGAGCAGCGCGCCCGCCAGTCCCGGGCCCGCCGTCACCGCGATGGCGTCCACATCGGACAGTGCGAGCCCGGCCTTCTCGAAGGCCCGCGTGGTCGTCGGGACCATCGCTTCGAGGTGCGCGCGGCTCGCGACCTCCGGCACCACGCCGCCGAAGCGCGCGTGCTGCTCGACGCTGGACGCCACCTCGTCGGCGAGCAGCTCGACCGTGCCGTCGTCGTGCAGGCGGACCAGGCCGACGCCCGTCTCGTCGCACGAGCTCTCGATGCCCATGATGATGCGTGACATCAGCCCGCCACCCCGTCTCGCGTCCGCGCGGGGCGGACCATCGTGTACGCGTCGGCGCCGGAAGGCTGGTAGTAGCGCTTCCGGATGCCGAGCCGTTCGAAACCGTGGCTCTCGTACAAGGCGAGTGCCGTCGTGTTGTCCGTGCGGACCTCGAGGAAGACCGGTGCTTCGAACTCGTCGGCCCGCTCCAGCAGCGCGCGAAGCAGCGCCTTGCCGATCCCCTTGCCCTGGTGCTCCGGGGCGACGCCGATGGTGTGCACGGTCGACTCGTACTCGCCGCGGCGGCGCCCGACGACGGCCAGCCCGGCGTAGCCGAGCAGCTCGTCGCCCTCGTCCGGGCGCGCGGCGAGGTAGAAGTGGCCGGCGTCCAGCTCGGAGTGGAAGGCGCGGGACGTCCAGGGGTCGTCGCCCGGGAAGAGGATCTGCTCGATCTCGACGCACCGGGCGATGTCCCGGCGGCGCAGCGGCTCGAGTCTCACCTCGCGGTCACCCGTTTCGGCGCGGTGGGCTCGGCGGCGTCCGGGCGGCGCAGGTAGAGCGGGGTCAGCGGGGCCGGCTCCGCCTTCGCCAGCAACTCGCTCCGGGCGGCCTTCACCAGCCCGGCGGGCGACGGGAAGCGCGGCTCGATCGGCTGGACGCCGAGCGCCTCCGCGTACAGCACGGCGCCGTCGCCGGCGGCCACCTTGACGTCGGCCCCGAGGTCGGCGGGACGCTGGACGTGCGGGCCGTCGGTGCGGTTCCCGGCGCCGTCGTAGGCGGCCCAGTAGACCTCGCGGCGGCGGGCGTCGGTGCACACCAGGAACGGCTCGGCGGAGGTGACGTCCGCGGCCAGCGCGTCGAGGCTGCAGACCGGGTACACCGGGAGGCCGAGGGCGTGCCCGAGCGCGGCGGCGGTCGCCATC
>NZ_JAAGNB010001381.1:0-3375 GCF_010550475.1 Amycolatopsis sp. SID8362 | reverse complement strand
TCCGCGGCCGCCCGCCGAAGACGGCCGGGACGCTCCGCCGCCTCGCCGGCCGGCCGGAGGGCGGGGTGCGCCGCCGCGGCGGAACCGTCCCTGGGACGGCGAAGAGCGCTGAACAGCGGAAACGGCGGTTGCCCCCCGGAAGGAGGCAACCGCCGTTTCTCGTCAGTACCTCAGACCTTGCGCAGTTCCTTGGGCGGCGCGAAGGTGATCTTCTCGTTCGCCGTCGTGACCTCGTTGACGTCGCCGTAGCCGCGTTCGGCCAGCCACTCCAGCAGCTGCATGACCAGCTCGTCCGGCACCGACGCCCCGGACGTCACGCCCACCGTCGTCACCCCGGCCAGCCACGCCTCGTCGACCTCGTGCGCGAAGTCGACCAGGTACGACGCCCGCGCGCCGGCCTTCAGCGCCACCTCGACCAGGCGCTTCGAGTTGGACGAGTTCGTCGACCCGACCACCAGCACCAGGTCGCACTCGGCGGCCATGGCCTTGACCGCGACCTGGCGGTTCGTCGTCGCGTAGCAGATGTCGTCGCTCGGCGGGTCCGCCAGACCCGGGAAGCGCTCGCGGAGCTGGTCGACGCGCTCCATCGTCTCGTCGACCGACAGCGTCGTCTGGGACAGCCAGATCACCTTCGACGGGTCGCGCACCTCGACCTTGTCGACGTCCTCGGCCTTGTCGACCAGCTGGACCTTGTCGGGGGCCTCGCCGGCCGTGCCCTCGACCTCTTCGTGACCCTCGTGGCCGATCAGGAGGATGTCGTAGTCGTCCTTCGCGAACCGGTTGACCTCCTTGTGCACCTTCGTCACCAGGGGGCAGGTCGCGTCGATCGTGCGCAGGTTCCGGTCCGCGGCCTCCTGGTGCACCATCGGCGAAACGCCGTGGGCGGAGAACACCACGAGCGCGCCTTCGGGCACCTCGGAGGTCTCGTCGACGAAGATCGCGCCGCGCTCGCGCAGCGTCTCGACCACGTGCTTGTTGTGCACGATCTCCTTGCGGACGTACACCGGGGCGCCGTAGACCTCGAGGGCCTTTTCGACGGCGATCACCGCCCGGTCCACGCCGGCGCAGTAACCACGCGGTTTGGCGAGCAGCACCCGCTTGCCGGAAGCGGTTCCGGTGATCGTCGGGGTACCCGCGGGCTCGATTCCGGGACTCGCTGAACTCATGGCACCCAGGGTACGGGCAGGCCGGAGGCGAACTCGAAGTCCCTTTCGGGTGAGCTTCGTCCCCCTTACGAGCTGTGCCCGGGGTCACGCAACGCGGCCGGTTCCACCCGTTCGGTTGGGCAGTTCGGCCCGGATGCGGCAGGCTGGACGCATGAAGCCATTCCCGCTCCCCCTCCGGGTCGCCGCGGGCCTCGCCGTCTCCACCGCCGAGCGGGTTCGTGACCTCCCCCGCCAGCTCGCCGGGCTCCCGGTGACCGTGGTCAGCCAGGTGCTGCAGGCCTCCATGCGGGTCCAGCAGCACGTCACCGAGCTGGCGATCAAGGGCGACAACGCGCTCTCGAGCCTCCGCCCGGTCGAGGACACGCCGAGCTGGGCGACGTTCGACGAAGACCTCGACGTCACGCCGCAGCGGCCGAACCTGACGCGGGTCGCCGACGTGCCGGAGCCCCGTTCGGAACTGAACGGTCACCCTGGGTCACTTTCCGACCTCGAAGCGGAACTGGGTGACCCGTGGGCCGCCGAGGAGCGCGCGCTCGCCGAGGACCACGCCGACGGCGAGAACGACGCCTCGGAGGACAACAAGCCGCAGCCGGGGACGCCCAAGATCGACAAGAAGACCAAGGGCGAGGTCCCGCGGACCAGCGCCGGCGGGTACGACGGGCCGGCCGGGCTGACCGGCTACGACCAGCTCACCCTCCCGCAACTGCGCGCCCGGTTGCGCCAGCTGTCGATCCCGCAGCTCGAGACGATCCTGGACTACGAGCGCGCGCACGCCGACCGCTCGTCGTTCACCGGGATGCTGTCGCGGCGGATCGCCAACGCGCGCAAGGCCGAGCGAGCCGGTTCCGAGCCGCCCGAAGAACCCGGCGACGACGCGGAAGGCCAGTGACCGATACCGAAGCGAGCACCGCCGAAAAGCCGTGGCCGGTGCGCACGGTCGCGCGCAAGATCGGCGACTGGATCCACCGCCTCGGCGCGGTCTGGGTCGAAGGCCAGGTCACGCAAGTCAGCTCCCGCCCGAACACGCAGACGGCGTTCCTCACCCTGCGTGACCCGTCGGCGGACGTCTCGATGTCGGTGACCTGCCCGAACTGGCTGATCCGCGAGATGGAGCCGCCGCTGCGCGAAGGCGCGAGCGTGGTGGTGCACGCGAAGCCGTCGTTCTTCTTCGGCCGCGGCACGATCAGCCTGCGCGCGGACCAGATCCGTGCGGTCGGCATCGGTGAGCTGCTGGCCCGGATCGAGCGCCTCAAGAAGCTCCTGACCGCCGAAGGCCTCTTCTCGGCCCAGCGCAAGCGGCCGATCCCGTTCCTGCCGAAGGGCGTCGGGCTGATCACCGGGCGCGCGTCGGCGGCCGAGCGGGACGTCCTGGCCAACGCGCAGGGCCGGTGGCCGCACGTCCGGATCAAGGTGCTCAACACGGCCGTGCAGGGCTCGCAGGCCGTCCCGCAGGTCATGCGCGCGCTGCGGATCTTCGACGCCGACCCCGAGATCGACGTCATCGTGATCGCCCGCGGTGGCGGCAGCGTCGAGGACCTGCTGCCGTTCTCCGACGAGGCGCTCTGCCGCGCGGTGTCGGCCACGGGCACGCCGGTGGTCAGCGCCATCGGGCACGAGCCGGACACGCCGCTGCTCGACTACGTCGCCGACCTGCGCTGCTCGACGCCGACCGACGCCGGCAAGCGGATCGTCCCGGACCTGCGCGAGGAGACCGAGCGCGTCCGGCAGATGCGCGACCGCGGGCGCCGCGCGCTGCACGGCTGGGTCGACACCCAGACGCGGCTGCTGAACCAGATCCGCAGCCGTCCGGCGCTGGCCGATCCGCACGGGCCGGTCCAGCGGCGCCAGGACGACGTCGACGTCCACCGTGAACGCGCGCGCCGCGCCATGCTGACGCTGCTCGCCAAGGACCAGGCCGAGATCGCGAGCGCGCGGGCCCGGCTCACCGCGCTCGGCCCGGCCGCGACGCTGGCCCGCGGGTACGCGGTCGTGCAGTTCGTCGACGCCGAAGGCAACCTCCAGGTACTCCGTTCCGTCTCCGAGGTCGAGGCCGGTGCCCAGCTGCGCGTGCGCGTGGGCGACGGTGCGATCGGCGCGGTGGCGGAAGGGGCCAAGGAGTGAGAGCGACGTTCCTCCCGCTCACGCTGGACGCGGCCCGGCGCCTGGGCGCGCGGCCGCTGCTGGACCAGGCGGTGCGCACCGACCGGGC
>NZ_JAAGNB010001335.1:0-1570 GCF_010550475.1 Amycolatopsis sp. SID8362 | reverse complement strand
GCCTGGCGGTGGGTGCGGCGGCTGCACTCGCGGGCCGACCGGACCCTCGCGCCGTCCAGCGACTCGGTCGCGCAGCTGGAGCTGCACGGCGTCCCGCGCGTGCACCGGTGGGCGCGGGGCGTCGACATCGATCGCTTCTCGCCGTCGCACGCCGACCCGGCGCTGCGGGCCGAGCTGGCGCCGGACGGCGAACTGCTCGTCGGGTTCGTCGGCAGGCTGGCGCCCGAAAAAGAGGTCGACCGGCTGGCCGCGCTGGCCGGGGTGCCGGGGATCCGCGTGGTCGTCGTCGGCGACGGACCCGAACTCGAAAACCTGAAAGAACAGCTGCCCGGCGCGGCCTTCCTCGGCGCGAAGTACGGCGACGAGCTCTCCAAGGCGTACGCGAGCTTCGACGTCTTCGTCCACACGGGACCGCACGAGACGTTCTGCCAGGCGGTGCAGGAGGCGATGGCGTCCGGCCTGCCCGTGCTCGCCCCGGACGCGGGCGGCCCGAAGGACCTCGTCCTGCCCGGCCGCACCGGCTACCTGCTGCCGGCCGACCGCGAGGGCTTCGGCCCGGCGCTCGTCGAGAAGGTCGACGCGCTGCGGGACGCGGCGCTGCGGGCGAGGCTCGGCGAGAAGGCGCGCAAGGTCGTGCTCGGCCGGACCTGGCCCGCCGTCTGCCACGAGCTCGTGGGGCACTACGAAGCCGTGCGGGGCCGGGCCGTCCGCGCGGCCTGACATGCACATCGTCCAGCTCGCGAACTTCTACGGGCCGCGCTCGGGCGGCCTCCGCACGGCGCTGCACCACCTGGGCGCGGGGTACGTCGCGAGCGGCCACGAGGTGACGCTCGTCGTGCCCGGCACCCGGTACGCCGACGAAGTCCTGCCGACCGGCGTGCGCCGGTTTTCCCTGCCCGCGCCCAGGATCCCGGGCACCGGCGGGTACCGCGCGGTCGACCCGCACCGCGTCCGCGCGGTGCTGCGAAGACTCGAACCGGACCGGCTGGAGGTGTCGGACCGGCTGACGCTGCGCGGGATGGGTGGCTGGGCGCGGCGCCACGGCGTCCCCAGCACGGTCATCTCGCACGAGCGCCTCGACCGGCTGCTGGAGCAGTTCCTGCTGCCCGAGCCGGTCGCGCGCCGCGTCGCCGACGTCGCGAACAAGCGGATGGCCGAAAGCTACGACACGGTCGTCTGCACGACGGCGTTCGCGCGCGCGGAGTTCGACCGGATCGCCGCCCCGAACGTCCACCGCGTGCCGCTCGGCGTCGACCTCGCGACGTTCCGGCCCGCCATGCGCGACGACGGCTGGCGCACCGACCTGGCGGGCGGCGCGGACGCCCTGCTCGTCCACTGTGGACGGCTGTCGCCGGAGAAGCACGTGGAGCGCAGCGTGGACACCGTCGCTTCGCTGACCGACGCCGGCGTGAAGGTCCGGCTGGTGGTGGCGGGCGACGGCCCCCGCCGCCGGGCGCTGGAACGCCGGGCGCGCGGGCTGCCGGTGACGTTCCTGGGGTTCCTGTCCGGCCGCGGCGACGTCGCGCGGCTGCTGGCCAGCGCGGACGTCTCCCTGGCGCCCGGCCCGCAC
>NZ_JAAGNB010001282.1:0-7688 GCF_010550475.1 Amycolatopsis sp. SID8362 | reverse complement strand
GACCTCCCGCACCTCGTCGTGGTCGTCGACGGCGGCAACGCCCACGGCGAACCCCGGCTGATCGGCGAAGACGGCCGGCTCGGCGTCACCGTCATCGAAGTCGGCCAGGAGCACCCGCGGACGTACTCGACCGAGCGGCTGCTGAGCCTGCACACCGCGCCCGACTCGCTCGGCATGGTCGTCGGCGACGCCACCGAGCAGCGGCTCGGGTTCCTCGGGCAGCCCGACGTCCTCGACCGCGGCGCGGCCGAAGCGCTGGCGAGGATGCTGACGCCGTTGCACACGCCGGCCGCCGTCGTCGGCGAGAAGCCGATGTCGGCGACGTTCGGGCTGGCCGGCCTGCTCGGCATCGGCGACCCGCGCGACACCGACACCGCGGTGACGTGGGCGCCGCGCGCGGCCCGCGACCGGCTGCGGATCCCGCTTGGCGTCAACCCCGAGGGCCGTCCGGTGGAGCTGGACCTCAAGGAGTCGGCCGAAGGCGGGATGGGCCCGCACGGCCTGGTCATCGGCGCGACCGGGTCGGGCAAGAGCGAGCTGCTGCGGACGCTGGTGACCGCGCTGGCCGTGATGCACTCGTCGGAGACGCTGAACCTGGCGCTCATCGACTTCAAGGGCGGCGCGACCTTCGCCGGGATGACCGGCCTGCCGCACACCTGCGCGGTCATCACGAACCTGTCCGACGACCTCGCGCTCGTCGACCGCATGGCCGACGCGCTGAACGGCGAACTGCTGCGGCGCCAGGAACTGCTGCACGCGGCCGGGAACTACGCGTCCGTGCGGGACTACGAGAAGGCGCGCGCGGACGGCGTCCCGCTGGACCCGCTGCCGTCGCTGCTGGTGATCATCGACGAGTTCTCCGAGCTGCTGTCCGCGCGGCCGGAGTTCATCGACCTGTTCGTCGCGATCGGCCGGCTCGGGCGCTCGCTCGGCATCCACCTGCTGCTGGCGTCGCAGCGGCTCGAGGAGGGCCGGCTGCGCGGGCTCGATTCTCACCTGTCGTACCGGGTCGGGCTGCGGACGTTCTCCGCCGCGGAAAGCCGGGCCGTCCTGGGCGTGGCCGACGCCTACCACCTGCCGCCGGTGCCGGGGTCGGCGTACCTCAAGGCCGACACCGACACGCTGATCCGGCTCAAGGCCGCCTACGTCTCCGGGGAGCTGCCGCCGCGCAGCACGGTCGTGCGCGAGGACGGCCAGGAGCTCGGCGTGCTGCCGTTTTCCCTGGCCCCGGTGGAGATCCCGGTCACGACCGAGGTCTCGCCGGCGCCGGAAACCGAGGGGACCGGCGAGACGATCATCGGCGCGATGCTGTCCAGGTTGGAAGGCCGCGGCCCGGCCGCGCACCAGATCTGGCTGCCGCCGCTGAACGAGCCGCCGACGCTGGAGCAGCTCCTGCCGCCGCTGGGCGAGGACGCCGCGCGCGGCCTGTGCCCGCTCGGCTGGGGCGGCAACGGCAAGCTGACCATCCCGGTCGCGCTGGTGGACAAGCCGTTCGAGCAGCGCCGGGACATGCTGTGGGCCGACTTCTCCGGCGCCGGCGGGCACGCGCTGATCGTCGGTGCCCCGCAGAGCGGCAAGTCGACGCTGATGAAGGACATCGCGGGCATGCTCGCGCTGACCCACACCCCGGCCGAGGTCCAGCTGTTCGTCCTCGACATGGGTGGCGGCGCGCTGGCCCCGATCGCCGGGCTGCCGCACGTGTCGGGCTACGCGACCCGCCGCGACGCGCAGCGCTGCCGCCGCGTGGTCGCCGAGCTGACGACGTTGCTGGAGCAGCGCGAGGAGTTCTTCGCCGCCAACGGGATCGAGTCGATCACGACGTTCCGCCAGCGGCGCGCGGAGTTCACCGAAAGCACCGACGGCCGCGAGTTCGGCGACGTGTTCCTGTTCGTGGACAACTGGACGACGATCCGCCAGGAGTACGAGCAGCTGGAGGAGCAGATCACCGGCCTGGCCGCGCGTGGCCTGGGTTTCGGCATCCACGTGATCGTCTCGCTCAACCAGTGGATCGGCGTCCGCGCCCAGCTGCGCGACGCGATCGGCACCCGCTTCGAGCTGCGTCTCGGTGACCCGATGGACTCCTCGATCGACCGGAAGGTGGCGGTCAACGTCCCAGCCGACCGCCCAGGCCGCGGCATCACGGCGGAGAAGCTCCACTTCCTGGCGGCCCTCCCCCGCATCGACGGCGACCAGCGCCCGGACACGATCGGCGCGGGCGGCGTCGACCTGGTCCGCCGGATCTCGGAAGCCTGGAAGGGCCCGCGCGCCCCGCAGGTCCGCCTGCTGCCGCCCGAGGTGCCCCTGGACGGGTTGCCCGCGGCCCCTTCGCGACAGGTCACGCTGGGCATCGCGGAGTCGACGTTGCGCCCGGTGTACCTGGACTTCGCGGCGGACCCGCACTTCGTGGCCTTCGGCGACGTGGAATCGGGGAAGTCGTCGCTGCTGCGTGCGCTGGCACACGGCATCACCTCGGCGTACACCCCGGAAGAGGCGGCGATCATCGTCGCCGACTACCGCCGCGGCCTGCTGGGCGCGGTGTCCGAGCCGCACCTGCTGGGGTACGCGGGCGCGGAGGGCAAGCTGACCGACCTGATCGCGGAATGCGCAACGGCGATGCGAAACCGGCTCCCGGGCCCGTCGGTGACGCCGGAGCAGCTGCGCAACCGCTCGTGGTGGCGCGGCCCGGAGCTGTTCGTGCTGGTGGACGACTACGAGCTGGTGGCGACGGTGGGGCGCAACCCGTTGCAGCCCCTGCTGGAGTTCCTGCCACAGGCCCGGGACATCGGCCTGCACTTGATCATCGTCCGCGGTTCCGGTGGTGCCGGGCGGGCGTTGTTCGAGCCGGTCCTGCAGCGGCTGCGGGAGCTGGGCTCGCCGGGGCTGATCATGTCGGGCACGAAGGACGAGGGCGCGTTGCTGGCGGACGTGAAGCCTTCGCCGCAGCCGCCGGGCCGCGGGACGCTGGTGTCGCGGCGGCACGGGACGGGGTTGGTCCAGGTGGCGTGGACCAAGCCTGCGGAGAGCTGATCAGCGCACCGGCGCGGTCATCTCCGTCGTGAAGCGGTAATAGCAGACCGCCTGGTGCTTGCCGGCGTTCCAGCTGTCCGCCGTCGGGGTCATGACCTGGACGCGCACTTCGGGCAGCTTCCGGGCGCCGGCCTCGCACCTGGCCAAGCTGCCGCGGTAGATGTCGAGGATGTCCGGCATCGGGCCCGCACCCAGCGGAAGCACCTCGAATGCCTCGGCGGTGTGCGTCTCGGTGCACGCCCGCCGGAAAACATCGGTGTTCCCCGACGCCACCGGCGACCAGAAGCAGTCACCGGCGACGAGATCAAGCCCGTGCGCGGCCCCCTCGGGCAGCTGCTCCTGACTCGCCCGCTGCTGCCACCACGCGGTCCCGGTGCTGATCCGGTACCCGAGGAACCCCATCCACCCGGCGAAGGCGACCAGGCCGCAGATCACCAGCACCAAGCCGCGCTGCCGCTGCTTCCGGATCCGCACCACGGCGACAACGGCGAAGACCGGGGCGAGCAGTCCGCCGATCAGCCCGGAGACGAGCGTGGCAACGGCGTACCGACTGACCGGCTGACGGCGGAGTTCGGTCCGCATGAGCTCGTCGAAGAGCTCAGGATCGTGCTGTGCTGCGGGCCGGCCGGCCTCCCCGGCACGAATCGCCCCCGACCGCGAGGCCCTGAGGGTCGCTTCTCCGGGCTCGCCGGCGTCCGGCTCGATCATTGTGGGCTCAGCTCTCGAAGTTCTCCCAGCCACGACCAGTCACCAGGTCGCTCCGCGAGCCGGCTGAGGACATCCCGCAGACCCGATCGCAGGTCAGCCGACTCCGCTCGGATCCCACCCTGGGTGCCCAGCCCGGCCCCGGACACCATGACGGTCCAGGTCTCGCCACCCTCGGCCAGGCGCTCGTCGTCGGCTTTGATGAGGGTCGTGACGCCGGCCTGCGCCAGCCGGGTCATGAGCGCTTCGACGTCCACAACGGTCCCTTCAGTATCCACGCAGGGCAGCGGCGATTCTTCGACGCTGGCCAGCTGACCCTTGCCGACCTGGTAGATCACATTACTCAGGCCCGCTGACGTCGGCCCACTGATGACGCCGTTGCGCACCAACAGCATCTCCACGACCGCCCAAGCCGTACGCTTGTTGGCGAGGACGCGTTGCTGGCGGAGATGAAGCCTTCGCCGCAGCCGCCGAGCCGCGGGACGCTGGTGTCGCGGCGGCACGGGACGGGGCTGGTCCAGGTGGCGTGGACCAAGCCGGCGGAGAGCTGATCAGCGAGCAGGTGCGGTCATCTCCGGCACGAAGCGGCACCAGCAGGGCAGCTTGCGGCGTCGACCTCGCACCGGGCCGGAGGCGCTGGCCGACATCGAGGATGCAGGATCGCGTTGTGGCGCGAGCGCGAGATACCTCATGTCATGAAGGGAAATAGCCCGACCTGACAACCCGGTCTTCGAGTTCCGGCGCATCGATCGTCGAAGGTTCCCCGTAGGAGAGGTCGTCTTCCGCCAGGTACAGACTGCTTGCCACCACGTAACCTCCGGTCAACGCGGCCGACGACACAACAAACAGGCTCCTGCCGCCCGAGACCTGAACCTCCGCGAACTCACCGGCCGGATCTCCGCCGTGCGACACAGTGATCTCGACGTTGTCCAGCCGTGATCGCAGCCGCATCTCCTGCACGCCGCGGAACATCAGGTCGACTCGCGTCGGAGTCGTCGCAGTCTGCGTCGACCGCAGCAAGAGGACGCTGTGGCTCACGTTGTAGGACCAGAGTTGAAAGGTTCGGTCGAACGTCAGCGGGAACACAAGAGCAGGCATGTCGATCTCCACACGAATACGGTCATCACTTGAACGGGTTGGCTTGCAGACGGCCCCCGATGTAGAAATCGACCTCTCGGAGAACTCCGAGCTGGTTGAACATGGTGATCTCCAGGTCGGTCGCTCCCCCGATCTGGCGTGCGTTCCGCGACAGCGCCCGATTGACCGCCGTCGCCACGTCGATTTCGGCACCGTCCATGCCGTCGAGCGCGAAGGAGACGCGAAATGCCTCCGGGTCGATCTTCAGGAGTTCCGCCGTGACCCACACCGTTCCTCTCCAGTCGCGGTCCGCCATGAGAGTTCGCGCACCGAGGATCCCCGACAACTGCTCAGCGTAGGCCTCCAGCCCCAACGCGATGTGGTCGGTACATCCCGAGTTGTGGACGAGCAGCGGGGTGTCCTCTGCGACAACGTAGTAGGTGTGCAGTCCCTCGACGGTGAAGTTGTAGACCTTCGCGTTGACCGCACCTGACGCAACGTTGACGACCTGAACTTCTCCATGTGTGGATCGCAGCTGGTCACCCGGTTGCAGGTTCTGCGCGGCCACCCACTTCTCCTGGCCGGTCACCCAGAACCGGTGTCCCGCGGTAGCCGTGATCTCCGCTTGGCCGGCAGTGGTGGCGACCCGGATGTGCTGGACGTCCTTTTGCCCCTGTCCGGTGATCAGCCGGGTGACGGAACGAGCCTGCGTCGTCCCGCTGACGGGATTGGTGGCGAGCACCCGATCGCCGACGTCGATGTCCTTGATCGGTTTCGTCGAGCCGTCAGCCAGCTCCACAGCGGTGTCACCCAGGAAGCTGTTGCGCTCGCAGGCCCCGAGCCCGGCGACGATCTCGGACAGGTTGGCGCCGGCTGCTTCCTGCCTGACGTACACGTCTTCCAGCAAACCGCCGACTCGCGCTGTGACGAGGGCGTCTCCGGTGGCGATCGCCATCCAGGACGTGAAAGCAGTTCCCTCCGGGATGATTGACGAAGCGAGCAGCGCACACGGTTCGAACGCAGCGCACAGCGTGCCGGCGAGAAGCGCGGTTTCCGTGGTCGCCAGCGCGCCGTAGATCGCGCCGAGTTCGTTGAGGGCCTGAGCCGCTACGGTGAAGGCGAGGTCGGTGGCGAAGGTGGGGCTCGTCTCGGCGTCGATGCACTGCTGCCTGAACGCACTTCCCATGTTCTCGGCGTGACGGCAGAGCCAGTCGTTGCTCATTGCGCGCATCACCTTGTCCGCGTCGGACATCTGCGCGAATTGGATGCACTCGTCGTAGCCGATGCCGCCGGGCAGACTCTTGCAATGCAGCAGCAGGATCCCGTTCGCTTCCGCCTGCTTCTGCTTCACCGTGGTGAGTGCCGCGGACACCGCGTCGTATGCCGCTGTCTTCGCCTTCTCCACGCTTTCGCCGGCGGCCAGAGCGCTCTTGAACGCGTCGTGAGCGGAACCATAGGCCTCCGAGGCCATGCGCGCGGCAAAGTTCGCGGACGAGTTCGCCCAAGCCGCCGACATCGCGGCACCACGGGCAGCCGTCCGCGCGTTCGCCGCGGCAGTGTTGGCGGTCGCCGCGGAATGCGCTGCTCGGGTCGCGGCGTCCTGGGCCGCCACGGCCGACTCGTGAGCCTGCTGCGCGCTGGCCGCGGCCTGCTGCCGGTCAGTCTCGGCCTGCTGAGCGTAGCCCGCGGCCTCGGCGGCGGCACCCCGCGCGGTGGCCGCTACCTGCTGGGCAAGGTCCGCGTTTTGCGCCGCGGTCTGTGCGGACTGCATCGCTTGGGCGAGGTAACCCGACACCTGGGCGTCGTGCGCGGCACTGTCCTGGTCCTGCTGGGCGGCGGTGTACTGCCCGGATACGAGGAAGTCGTGAACCATCGCCGGGGTGCCGTCGAGCGCGATCTGCGCGGCTGCCTGCAGTTGCGGTCCGCTGGTCGCGGCGGCGAGGATCTGGTTCGCCTTGATCCGGTCGTCGTTGACCGCGGCGGTCGTCTTGTCGGAGTCGAGGAAGCGCCGCAACGCCTCGTCGGTTTCGGCGTCCAGAGCCTTCTGTGCGGCGGCCTGGGTGGCGAAGTTCCCGGCTTGCTGAGCCGCGGCGAGAATGCGGTCCACGGCTATCCGGTCGTCGAGTTCGCGGCCGGGGTAGTCCTGCCTCTGCAGGAAGGCCTGAACGTCGGTGTCGCTTCCGGCGAGCGCGGCATCAGCGGCCTTCTTGAAGCCTGCGGTGCCGGTCCGTTCAAGGTTGGTCAGGGTGACGCGGTCGTCTTGGCCGGCTGCCACGGCGAGACCGGTGCGGACGAAGTCGACCGCGACGACGTCGGGACCGGCAAGCGCGTTCCGGGCAGCGGCCTGTGTCCACGGGCCGCCGCTGGTAGCCAGGGCCAGAGCTGCCTTGCGGGCGTCCGCCAGTGCAAGAGCGGGAACAGTACCGGGGGCGGTCGCTTCAGCGATCAACCGGTTGGTCTCGGCCGTTCGGAGATCGTTCTGGGTCTTGTTCCACCGGTCAGCAATGGACACTTGGTCCGCCGCGGCGCCGAGACGAAGTGCGAGTTCGTCGTCGCGCTCGGTTTCGGCCGCGAGGCGAGCCGCGTCGGCGGTCCGCGCGGCGTCGTACACCTGCTTGGCCTGGTTGGCCGCCGTGATGGCGGCTTGGGCCGCCTGGGTCGCCGCGTTCGCGTGCGCGGTGGCCAAGTTGGCGGCTTCGGTGGCGTTGTGGGAATGGTCGGCAGCGTCCAATGCAGCCGCCGCCGCGGCGTCGGCGTCGGTGGCGGCTCGTTCTGCGGCCGTTTGGGCGGCGTAAGCGGCGTTGGCCGCGGTGTCGGCGAACGCCGTCGCAGCTTGGGCGGCACGGGTCGCCCGGGCGGCGTTCGCGGCCGCGCTCGCT
>NZ_JAAGNB010001229.1:0-6634 GCF_010550475.1 Amycolatopsis sp. SID8362 | reverse complement strand
GACAGCGTCGATGATGGTGTCGATCATCGGGGTACTCAAGGAACCGGTGAGAGCGGCGGCGCCGGTGGCCGGAGCAACAGCGGGGGTGGCGTCGAGAGTGTGGGCGGGGTGCAGGGCTTGGGCGCGGGCCACGGTGCGTCTGGCGGCGGTATGAGGGACGTCGGCGAGGTGTTCGTAGAGGCGCGCGGTGGTCCGGTATCCGAATAGCTCCTGAACCCCGCGGGATTCGATTTCCACCAGCAGCGCACCGATTTCCGCCTCAGCGGACCGCACGACGGTGAGCAGCGAAACGATGCGGTCGGCCAAGGCCTCCGCATCCGCTTGCCACACCGTTTCTCTGTCCACACCCCAAGATTACCGCCACACGAACACATGTTCATCACTCGATCAGGCGAAGATCCCTAAGGCCACAACATCGGAACCGCGTGCCAAACCGCCCAACCGATCACCACGAACCAGCCAAGAATCCAAACAAACCCAGGAATCCCAGTCCGCTCAGCAAGCGAAGAAGCGTCATCCCCCACCACACCACGGAACCGGTTCGCGACCAGCGCCCCCAACCCGCCCAGCTCACTGGTCAGCAACAACCAAGCCTCCGCATACGCGATGCCGTTCTTCAGCCAGTCCGGCGCCCACCGCAGCGCACAGAACACGACCGCGCCCACGGCAACGACCGCCGCGCCAGTAAATACATCCCGTGTGAACAGCAGGATGAACAACATCGCCACCGCGGTCAGAGCCAGCACCGCCGGAACGAGGCCGCGGTGCAGCAGTGCCGCCGCGCCGAGGCCGGCCAGGGGTGGCATCGCGTAGCCGGCCGCGGTGGCGAGGACACCCGCGAACGGCGACGGATTCCAGTGCTCGGTTTGACCGGACTCCGCGCCGGTGATTTCGATGCGGAAGACGCCGCCGCCGGTCAGGATGCTCACGAGTGCGTGGCCGCCCTCGTGGAAGAGGGTGCCGAGGACGTTGACACGGTTCAACAGCAGCCGGGTTCCGGTGGTCATGAGCGCGAACGACGTCGCCGACACCGCGCCGGCGAACACCGCGGTCGTGCCCACGAGTGCCCAGCCGGGTGCGGGCACCGTCTCGTTGAGGACGGCGAAGGCGGACGCCACGGAACCTACGCCGACGCCGGGGTGTGCTCCGCGTCGTACGCCTCACGCGCGTCCTGCACCGAAGACATGTGCACCCGCGCCCACCGGTCCAGCATCTCCAGCGGCTCCGACAGGTTCCGGCCCAGCGGCGTCAGCTCGTACTCCACCTTCGGCGGGATCGTCGCGTACGCCGTGCGAGTGAGGATGCCGTCGCGAACCAGGCTCCTCAACGTCTGGGTGAGGACCTTCTGCGAGATGCCGTCCACGCGGCGGCCGATCTCGGTGAACCGGAGCGGGCCGTCCTTCAGAGCGCCCACGATGAGCACGGTCCACTGGTCGCCGATGCGGTCGAGCAGCTGGCGGGTCGGGCAGTTGCGGTCGTACGGGTCGGGCTGCCACACGGCGCGTCTCCTCACTTTCCCGGAGAGAGTAACACGCGTTTCAGCCGGTGGGAGCCATCAGCGCTTCGAACAGGATCCGCAGGTGCCGGCGCCCGCGGTCCCAGCGGGCCTCCAGTTCCTCCTGGTCACGCGTGGCCCAGCTGGCGATGAGGATGCCGCGCACGACGTCCATCGCCGTGTACACCGCGTGCAGGAACTCGTGGTGCCCGGCGTGCTCCGGCATCAGCGCCCGGCCGAACTCGACCAGGCTGGACGTCGCGATCGGCTCGACCTCGGCCATCTGGCGGCGCAGCTCGGGGTCCGTGCGCGAGGCCACCCACAGCTCCACCGTCGCCGAGAACACCGGGCCCTGGTGCATCTCCCACATCAGCTGCAGCGCGTCGCCGACCGGGTCGCTCGACGCGCGGAGCCGGTCGAGCTCGGCCATCGCGACCTCGGTGCGCTTGGCCGCCAGGTGCCGGATCGCCGACGTCACCAGGTCGGCCTTGGTCGGGAAGTGGTGCACCTGCGCGCCGCGCGTGACGCCGGCGCGGTCGGCCACGCGGGTGGTCGTCGTGCCCGCGTAGCCGTACTCGACGAGGCAGTCGATCGTCGCGTCCAGCAGCCGGACGCGCATCGCCGCGCTGCGCTCTTCCTGCGTGCGGCCGGTCGATCCCCGTCGTGGCGCTGACATGCGCCCACCTTATGGGGCCACCGGCGCCGCCTCGACCAGCCCCGCCACGACCCGCCCGATGAAGCGCCCGAGGAACCGCCGGTAGAACCAGCCCGTGCCGGGGATCTTCGGCGTGAACGTCGAGTGCCAGTGGATCTCGGTGCCGCCGTCGTGCGGCGAAAGGTCGACGTAGGCGACGTAGTCACGCAGCGGCAGGCCGTGGTCCAGCGCGTAGCCGAACCGGCGGCCCGGCTCCAGCGCGACGATCTTCTCGTACGACTTGACACTGCCGGTCCGGAACAGCCGGACCGCGCCGAGGCCTTCCGGCTCCCCCTCGCCTTCGCGGACCAGCTCGAACGACCCGAGGGGCGACCACCGCGGCCAGCTCGCGCCGTCGCGGAGGAGCGCGTACACGGTGTCGGGCGGCGCGGACGTCCGGCCGCGCACGGAAATGCTCTGTACCATTTGGTACGTGTACCATCTGGTACATGATCGAGACAAGCCCGCGAGACCGGCTCCTGGCCGCGGCGATCGACCACATCGCCCACCACGGCGGGGCGGAGAAGAGCCTGCGGGCGCTCGCGGCGGACCTCGGCACCAGCCACCGCATGCTGATCTACCACTTCGGCTCGAAGGAAGGCCTGCTCACGGCGGTGGCGCGCGAAGTGGAAGCCCGGCAGCGCGCCGCGCTCACCGGCCTCGACCCGGCGGAGTTCTGGCGGCGGCTCACCGACGACGACCTGCGCGCCAACGAACGGCTCTTCTTCCAGCTCTACGGCCAGGCCCTCGGCGGCACGCCGGGCACGACCGGCCTGCTCGACGGCGTCATCGACGACTGGCTGGGCCCGATCGAGACGCTGCTCGCCGAATACGGCGTCCCCGAAGCCGACCGCGCCGCGCACGCTCGGCTCGGCCTTGCCGTCGCACGCGGGCTGCTGCTCGACCTCGTCACGACCGGCGACCGCGAAGCCGTCGACGCCGCGATGGCGCAGTTCCTGGCGAGGTACGAACAGCACGCGTGATACTGGCGCGATGCGCCTGCTACTGGGGATGTCGGCCGCTCTGCTCGTGACGACCGGGCTCACGCCCGTGGCGGCGGCCGCGAGCCCGCCGATCCGCGAAACGGCCTGGGTCGAAACCGGCACCGATAACGACCACGACGGGAAGACCGACCGCGTCGCCGCGGACATCGCCCGGCCGGCGACCGGCGGGCGCGTCCCGGCGATCCTCGACGTCAGCCCGTACTACGCCTGCTGCGGCCGGGGCAACGAGTCGCAGAAGAAGACCTACGAACCCGACGGCACCCCGCGGCAGTTCCCGCTGTTCTACGACAACTACTTCGTGCCGCGCGGGTACGCGGTGGTGCTCGCCGACGTCGGCGGGACGAACCGCTCGTCGGGGTGCTTCGACGACGTCGAGAACGGCAACGCCGTCGTGAACTGGCTCAACGGCCGGGCGAAGGCGTTCGACGCTCCCGAGGGCGGCCGTCCGGTGCGGGCGGACTGGGCCACCGGGGACGTCGGCGCGATCGGCAAGTCCCAGGACGGCGCCACCGCGATCGGCATGGCCGCGTCCGGGGTACCCGGGCTGAAGACGATCGTGCCGATCGAAGGCGTCGCCGACAACTACGCCCAGCTCGTCGCGAACGGCGCGCCGCTGGCCACGCCGGAGAACACCGGCTCGTCGTTCACCTACAACGAGCGCGCGGCCGAGCTGTGCCGGCCGTTCGAAGCCGACCTCAAGGCGCGCATGGGCACGAACGGCGACTACAACGCCTACTGGCGCAGCGTGAACTACGTGCCGAAGCCGGTGCGGGCGAGCGTGCTGATCGCGCAGGGGTTCGGGGACGGCGCCGTGGCACCGAACCAGTTCGCCGCCTACTGGGCCGCGCTCGGCCGGACCGGTGTCCCACGCAAGGCGTGGCTGAGCCAGGCCGGGCACGTCGATCCGTTCGACCTGCGGCGCGCGCAGTGGGTCGAGACGCTGGGCCGCTGGTTCGACCGCTGGCTGAAGGGCGTCCGCAACGGCGTCGAGGACGAGCCCGCCGTCCACCTCGAAACCACGCCGGACCACTGGACCGACGTCCCGAGCTGGCCGCCCGCGACCGCGCCGGTGACGCTCCGGCCCGCCGCCGACGGCACGCTCGGGTTCCACGGTTCGGGCACGGCCACGGTCGTCGACGACCCCGCCGTCGGCCGCGAGGACTGGGCGGCCGGGGTGTCGGCGGCGCGGTTCACCGGCGCTCCCCTGCCCGCGGCGACGCGGATCGCCGGGTCGCCGTCGGTCACGATCACGGCGTCGTCCGACAAGACCGCCGCGCGGCTCGGCGTCGCGCTCGTCGACTACGGCCCGGCCGAGTTGCGCAACACCGCGAACTACGGCAGCGGGATCAAGAACCTGGCGACGACGTCGTGCTGGGGCGAAAGCCGACCCGGCGACTCCGCGTGCTTCCTCGACACGGCGACCGACCTCGTGCCGGTCGACCACCGGATCGTCGCCGTGGGCTGGGCGGACCTCGGGCACCACGCGTCGCTGCGGCACGGCGAGCCGCTCGTCCCCGGCCGGGCGTACTCGATGACGTTCACCCTCACCGCGCTCGACCACGTCGTCCCAGCCGGGCACCGGCTCGGCTTGCTCCTCGGCGGCACCGACGGGCTGCTCTTCGACCCGGCCCTGCCGGTGCTCGGCGACACGCTGACGTTCGACCTCGCCCGGACGTCGGTCACCGTCGGCTTTACAAAGCCCGAACACTAGGCCGGCGCCGCCCGAACACCGCCGCGCGAGAGTTCTCCTCGTACCCGAGACGAGGAGACACGATGCGAGGAAGCACCTGGACGCGGCTGGCACTGGCGGGCTGCGCGAGCGCGGCCTGCCTGCTGGTGGCGGCGCCGCTGGCCTCGGCCCAGACGACGTCGCCGGCGCCGGTCGCGCCGATCACGCTCAGCCCCGAGGAGTCGCAGCAGGTCTGCTCGGACTGGGTGCCGAAGCTGCAGAAGAAGGCCGACAACCTGAAGGCGCGGATCACCGGCGGCCCCGAGATCACCGGCTCGGTCGCCAACCTCAAGGCGCGGGCCGCCGACCAGCGCGCCAAGGGCCACACCCAGCGCGCCGACCAGCTCGACCAGCGCGCCACCAAGCGCCAGGGCCGGATCGGGGAGATCGACGCGGCCAAGCAGAAGCTCGACGCGTTCGCGTCCGCGCACTGCAAGCCGGCGAAGTGAGGGCGGCGAGGATCGCGGCGGTGGTCGGGGCCGCCGCGCTCATCGCGCTCGGCTGCTCCGGCTGCCGCGACAACCTGATGGGCTCGCCGTCCGACAGCGCGCCCGCGTCGTCCGAATTGAGCGGTGTCGAGTCGACGCTGAACGGCATCGAGTCCGACATGAACAGCGATGGCACGCCCTGACCGGCTAGCGTCTCCCCGCACACGACGGAGGGAGCCGGTATGGGGTCACCAGGACGCGGCCTCGTCCTCGTTGTCGAGGACGAGGCCGCGATCGCCGAGCTGGCGGCGCTGTACCTGAAGCGCGACGGCTTCGGGGTGCACGTCGAAGCCGACGGCGGGCGGGCGCTCGACGCCGTGCGGCGGCTGAAGCCGGTGGCGATCGTGCTCGACATCGGACTGTCCGGAATGGACGGTATCGAGATCTGCAAGGCGTTGCGCGCGGCCGGGGACTGGACGCCGGTGCTGTTCGTCACCGCCCGCGACGACGAGCTCGACCGCCTGCTGGGCCTGGAGATCGGCGCGGACGACTACCTGACGAAGCCGTTCAGCCCGCGCGAGCTGGCCGCCCGGGTCCGGACGGTGCTGCGGCGCGCGTCCGGGGCGACGCCGGCCGCGGAGACGTTCGCCGTCGGCGGCGCCCGGGTCGACGTCCTCTCCCGGCGGGCCTGGGCGGGCGACACGGAGATTTCCCTGACGTCGACCGAGTTCGACCTCCTCACGCACCTGCTCCGGCACCCGGGGCAGGTGCTTTCGCGCGACCAGCTGCTCAGCGCGGTCTGGGGCTACGCCGCGGCGGCGGGCACGCGCACGGTCGACGTCCACGTGGCGCAGCTGCGGGCGAAGCTCGGCGCGTCGAGCCCGATCCGGACGGTGCGCGGCATCGGTTACGCGGCGGACCCGGCGTGAGGGGCACGCTGGCCGGCCGGATCACCCTGGTGTGCCTGGCGGTCGCGGGGATCGCGGTCATCGTCGCCGGGCTGGTCGCGGCACGGCTGATCCGGACGACGGCGGACAACGCGCTGCAGTCGTCGCTGTCCGCCCAGGCCGACGTCGTCGCCACGCAGCTCGACGAAACCGGCATCGGCAACCGGCTGGGCGTCGGCAAGGTGGCCGACGTCGTGCGCGGCCAGGGCATCTCGGTGGTGGTCCGCCGCGCGGGCGGACAGGCGCTCGGCGAACCGGCCGCGGTGCAGGCGTCGGCCAAGCTCGGCCTCGGCGCCGACCATTCGGGGCGCGTCACGATCGGCGGCGCGCAGTACCT
>NZ_JAAGNB010001174.1:0-3201 GCF_010550475.1 Amycolatopsis sp. SID8362 | reverse complement strand
GCAGGCGACGCGATCGAGCGCGAGCTGCTGGGGCTGGAAACCACGATGCCCCGGCTGCGCCAGCGGGAGAACTCCGAGCCGGACCGGATCGCCCTGCAGCGCGCGGAAGGCCGGTACCGGGAGCTGTCGCGCGCGCAGCCGGCCGGCCTGTGGGCCGTGCACGTGCTGGTCGGCGGCCCGGACGAGGCGGCGACGCGCGCGGCGGCGGCGTTGCTGTGCAGCGCGAGCGATCTCGACGCGCTGCCGTACGTGCTGACACCGGGCACCGAGTGCGCCGGGCTCGAGCAGATCTGGGGCAAGCCCGTCGAAACCGGCGCGTTGAGCTCGCCGTTCCGGGCGACCGGCGAGCTCGTCGCGGCGGTCGCGCGGCCGCCCCGCCGGGAGCTGCCCGGGATCCGGCTGACGGAGCCGCCGCTGTTCGACGTCACGCCCGAATTCGACGGCGACGTCCCGCTGGGCACGGTGCTCGACGACGCCGACCAGCCCGTCGGCGAGTTCGGCGTCGCGCTGGACACCCTCAACCGGCACACGTTCGTCGCCGGCGCGACCGGTTCGGGCAAGTCCCAGACCGTGCGGCACCTGCTGGAGGGGCTGCACCGCGCCGGGGTGCCGTGGCTGGTGATCGAGCCGGCGAAGGCCGAGTACGCGGCCATGGCCGGGCGGCTCGGCCCGGACGGCCCGGTGACCGTGATCCGGCCGGGTGACCCCACGGCCTACCCCGCCGGGCTGAACCCGCTGGAGCCCGCCGCGGGCTTCCCGCTGCAGACGCACCTGGACCTCGTCCGCGCGCTGTTCCTGGCCGCGTTCGACGCTGACGAGCCGTTTCCCCAGGTGCTGTCCCAGGCGCTGACCCGCTGCTACGCCCGGCAGGGCTGGGACACGGTGACCGGGCGGGTACGCGGGCGGGTCGAGCCGGTGAAGTACCCCGGCCTCGGCGACCTGCAGGCGACCGCGATCGAGGTGGTCGACGGCATCGGGTACGGCAAGGAGGTCGCCGACAACGTCCGCGGCTTCGTCGACGTCCGCATCGGCTCCCTGCGGCTCGGCACGCCCGGCCGGTTCTTCGAGGGCGGCCACCCGCTGGACGTCGCGGCGCTGCTGCGCGGCAACGTCGTGCTGGAGATCGAGGACCTCGGGTCCGACGCCGACAAGGCGTTCTTCATCGGGGCGGTGCTGATCCGCCTGTTCGAGCACCTGCGCGTCCACCACCAGCCGGGCGCGCGCGGGTTGAAGCACGTGCTGGTGCTGGAGGAGGCGCACCGGCTCCTGAAGCGCGCCGAGCCGGGGAGCCCGGCCGAGCACGCGGTGGAGCTGTTCACGTCGATGCTGGCGGAGATCCGCGCGTACGGCGAAGGGATCATCGTCGCCGAGCAGATCCCCGGCAAGATCGTGCCGGACGTCATCAAGAACACCGCGTGCAAGATCCTGCACCGGCTGCCCGCCGAGGACGACCGGCTCGCCGTCGGCGCCACGATGAACCTGAGCGAGGCGCAGTCGCGGCACGTCGTGACGCTGCCGCCGGGCCGGGCCGCGGTGTTCACCGACGGCATGGACCGGCCGCTGCGGCTGCTGATGCCGCTGAACGAGGGTGCCGAGGACGCGTCCGCGGTTTCGAAGGCCCCGGCCGTGGTGGCGCGACGGAGTGTCGCTTGTGGACGGTTGTGCGAGGCGTCGCCGTGCACGTTGGGGCGCCTGAGCGAGGCCGTCCACCGCGCCGACGACGACCCGCGGCTGGTGCTGTGGCTGGAACTGCTGACGGTCGCCCACATCACGGGCCGCCGGGCGCCCGATCCGGACCGGGCCTGGATCGACGAGCTGCGCCGCTCGTTCGACGACCAGACGCTGGAATGCGCTGTGGCGCACCGGATCCAGGCGGCCGTCGACGCGCGGTACGCGGGCATCGCGGAGTACAACTCGCCGGGTGACTTCATCGCGCACCTGGCCGAAAGCGCGTGGCGGACCCTCCGGGGCGAGCCGCACGGGTGCGACGTCCCGGAGGTCAGGTGGCAGGCGGGCACCTACCGCTGGTTCGACGTCCGGCGCGCGTTGAAGACCCCGGGCGACGGACCGCACCCCGACACGGCTTCGTGGGCCGCCCGCGGCCTGGTCCTGGACGGGCGGACGCGCGCCGAGCAGCTGTCCCGGCTGATCGACCGGCCGGACAGCTGGCGCAACGACAACGCGACGGTGATCGGCACGGTGAAGCCGACGCTGATCGAGGTCGCGGCCCGAAAGCTCAGCAGGGAAAAGGATCCGAAGAATCGGCTGCTGAGCGCGGCGGGATTCCTGAACCTGCCCAACAGCTGGGCGGCGGCGGTCCTGCGGCTCGGCGGCGGTTTGGAGTGAGGAAATGAGCGAGACGAGCGACGGACCCACGGAGTCCGACGAGCCCGAAACCCCGCGCGAGGACACCGAACCCCCGGGCGGCGACGGCCCCCAGGAAGCCGACGACGAGAGCGACTCCCCGGACGAGGGCTCGGCTCCGGCAGAGTCCGACCAGCCCGTGTCCGGCGACGGGCCCCAGGAGTCGGCTGATGAGGGGGACGGCGCGGAGACCCCGCGGCAGCCGGCCGACGCGTCGTCGGACACCGGCCCGCAGGAGGCCGACGACGAGCTGGACGACACTGAGCCCCGGCCGGAGCCGAACGACGCCGGCGAGGAGGTTCCGGATCATGCGGACGGTGAGGTGGATGACGCCGAGCATGCGGTTGAGGAGGAACGGCCGGGTGCGGAGGTGGATGGTTCCGCGGGTACCGATGCTGGTGAGCAGGCGGGTGACGCTGATCGTGCGGAGGTGAATGATTCCGCGGGTACCGATGCTGACGATCAGGCGGGTGACACCGATCCTGCGGAGGTGAATGATTCCGCAGGTACCGATGCTGGTGAGCAGGCGGATGACGCTGGTCATGCGGAGGTGAATGATCCCGCGGATACCGACGCTGACGATCAGGCGGGTGCCGAAGTGGCCGACGCTGAGGATCGTGCTGAGGCGGATGACGCTGCTCGGGTGGATGCCGATGCTGATGATGCGAAGGCTGATGCGGACCAGCATGCTGAGGCGGATGACGCTGCTCGGGTGGATGCCGATGCTGATGATGCGAAGGCTGATGCGGACCAGCGTGCCGAGGCGGATGACAGTGCTCGGGTGGATGCCGAGGCCGATGATGCGAAGGCCGATGCAGACCAGCGTGCCGAGGCGGA
>NZ_JAAGNB010001125.1:0-2043 GCF_010550475.1 Amycolatopsis sp. SID8362 | reverse complement strand
GTGCTGACCAGCTCCGCGCCCGGTGCGGCGACGCCGACGTAGTCCCCCGCCTCGGTCTGCACCGGCTCGCCCGCCTGGTTCACCGAGCCGACCGCCAAGACCCCGGACGTCGCCGTCGGGTAGGTACGCGCGCCCTGCTGCGTCGCCGCGGCCGCCGACACGACCACCGCGCCTTCGTTTCGCGCGCGCGAAACCGCGTTGGACAGCGCCGGGCTGTCGGACGCCGCCGGGACGGCGATCAGGATGACGCCCGCGTGCCGGTCGAGCGCTGTGCCGATCGCGCCGGCCAGCGCGCCCGGGTCACCGCCGTCCTTCGCCGAGCTGTCGGTATAGCGGATCGGCAGCAGCCGCGCGCCCGGCGCGACGCCGGCGAACGACGTCGACGGATCCGGTTGCGCGGCCACGATCCCGGCCGCGATCGTGCCGCGCCCGTCGCAGTCGGAGGATTCGGTGCCCGCGCCGCCTTCGAGCTGGCCGGGCCGGAACTGGCCGTTCTGCCCGTCGACGCCGGTGCCGATCACGGCGACCAGCTGGCCGTCACCCCGCGTCAGCGGCCACAGGCGCGCGGGGTCGATCTGGCGCTGGCCCCACGGAACGGCGCCGGAATACGTGCCGGACGGGTTCGCGCACTGCGCTTCCGGGGCCGCGGCCGCCACCGCCGGCAAGCCGACCGCAACCAGGCCCGCGACCGCGAGCGCCGCCGGTATCCGCACCCGAACCCCCGAACCGAAAGACGGTGGCGGAAAAGGACTTCCGCCACCGCCAGTCTAGCCGGGAACCCGCGTTCAGCGAAGGTCCATGCCGAGATCCAACGCGGGTGAAGAGTGCGTCAGCCCGCCCACCGACAGGTAGTCCACACCGGACCGCGCGTAGGCTTTACCACGCTCGATGGTGAGCCCACCAGAGGATTCCAGCCGCGTCTTCGGGGAAACCTCGTCGCGGCGCGCGACCGCATGCCGGCAGCGCTCGGGCGTGAAGTTGTCCAGCAGCACCTCGTCCGCACCCGCGGCCAGCGCTTCCTCGAGCTGCTCGAGCGTGTCGACCTCGACCTCGCACGGCAGTTCCGGCGCGTGCGCGCGGGCCGCGGCCAGCGCCGCCGTCACCGAACCCGCGGCGACGACGTGGTTGTCCTTGATCAGCACGGCGTCGCCGAGGCCCAGCCGGTGGTTCACCCCGCCGCCGCAGCGGACGGCGTACTTCTGCAGCAGCCGCAATCCCGGCAACGTCTTGCGGGAGTCGCGGATCGCGCAGCCGGTACCGTCCACTTCGGACACCCAGGCGGCGGTCGCGGTGGCGACGCCGGAGAGGTGGCAGAGCAGGTTCAGCGCCGTGCGCTCGGCGGTGAGCAGCCCGCGCACCGGGCCGGCGAGCACGAGCGCGGGCTCCCCCGCGACCAGCCGGTCGCCGTCCTCGCGCCGGGCCAGCACCTCGTAGCCGTCGCCCAGCACCATGTCGAACACGGCCAGCGCCACCGGCAGCCCGGCCACGACGCCGTCGACGCGCGGGGTCAGCTCCGCCACGGCCGTCGCGGACGCGGGCACCGTCGACGCGGTCGTGGCGTCGGGCCCGTACCGCAGGTCTTCGCCGAGCGCGGTGGTGACCACCCGCTTGACGTCTTCGACGTCGAGGCCGGAAGCGGCGATCAGGCGCAGGACCGGTTCGGAGATCGGGAACGTCATGCCACGCCCTCCAGGGGGATCGGGTCGGCCAGCACCGGCTGGCCGGACGGGCTGAGCCGGATGAGCTGGCTGCGCCGCCAGTTCCCGTCCCGCTCGGGGAAATCGGAGCGCACGTGGCAGCCGCGCGACTCGGTGCGCCGCACGGCCGCGGCGAGCAACGCCTGCGCCACCACGGTCAGCGCCGCGTCCTCGACGCCCGCGTGTGTCCACAACGGAGTGTCCGAAAGCGACAGATCGAGCACCGAGCCGGCCGCCGCCAGCCCGTCGGCGTCCCGGCCGATGGCCGCGTACCGGCTCATCACCCGCTGCAGGGAGTCGCGCTCCGCCGCCGGCGCGGTGACGCGCGACGGCAGCCGCCCGCGCG
>NZ_JAAGNB010001073.1:0-2932 GCF_010550475.1 Amycolatopsis sp. SID8362 | reverse complement strand
CGCGCGGCGCGTGCGCGGACGCCGGGTGCGGTACGCGATCGGCGCCGAGGCGGGCCAGGTCGACGGGATGCGATGGCACCGCTCGCCGCGCGTCACGAGGGAGCACCGGCCGGCCCGGTGAGCCCGCGTGTTCGTGCGCTCCGGTGATCCCCGACCAGCCACGAACCACCCGGGACGTCCCGGGTCAGGAGCACATCGCCATGCCGCACACCTTCTTCTTCCCGGCCGCGCCGGGACACTCCCCCGGCGCCACGGGCTACTTCGGCGCCTTCGGCGGCCAGTTCGTCCCCCAGGCGCTCGTCGCCGCCGTCGACCAGGTCGCCGCCGAATACGAGCGGGCGAAAGCGGATCCCGCGTTCCTCGCCCGGTTCGACGACCTGCTCGCCCACTACGTCGGCCGCCCGAGCGCGCTGACCGAGGTGCCGCGCTTCGCTGGCCGCGCCGGCGGCGCGCGCGTCTTCCTCAAGCGCGAAGACCTCAACCACACCGGCTCGCACAAGGTGAACAACGCGCTGGGCCAGGCGTTGCTGGCCCAGCGGATGGGCAAGACCCGCGTCATCGCCGAAACCGGCGCGGGCTCGCACGGCGTCGCGACCGCCACCGCCTGCGCGCTGACCGGTCTCGCGTGCACCGTCTACATGGGAGAGACGGACATGCGCAGCCAGTCGGTCAACGTGGCGCGGATGGAACTGCTCGGCGCGCGGGTCGTTCCCGTGACGTCCGGGTCGCGCACCCTCAAGGACGCCATCAACGAGACGTTCCGCGACTGGGTCGCCCACGTCGAGGACACGCACTACCTCTTCGGCACGGTCGCCGGGCCGCACCCGTTCCCGGCCATGATCCGCGACTTCCAGCGCGTCATCGGCGTCGAAGCCCGCCGTCAGCTCCTCGAGCGCACCGGACGGCTGCCCGACGCCGCGATCGCCTGTGTGGGCGGCGGGTCCAACGCGATCGGGCTGTTCCACGCGTTCCTGGACGACCCCGGCGTCCGCCTGATCGGCTGCGAAGCCGCGGGCCACGGTGTGGCCAGCGGGCGGCACGCGGCGTCACTCTCGGCGGGCGAACCCGGTGTCCTGCACGGTTCCCGCTCCTACGTCCTGCAGGACGACGAAGGCCAGATCCGCGAAGCCTGGTCGATCTCGGCCGGGCTCGACTACCCCGGCGTCGGCCCGGAACACGCGTACCTGCACGACTCCGGCCGCGCCGAGTACCGCCCGGTCACCGACGACGAAGCCATGGCCGCGTTCCGCCTGCTCGCCTCGACCGAGGGGATCGTCCCGGCGATCGAAAGCGCGCACGCGCTGGCCGGGGCCCTGCGGGTCGGCGCCGAGCTCGGCGCGGACGCCCTCCTGCTGGTGAACCTGTCCGGTCGCGGCGACAAGGACCTCGACACCGCCGCCGTCCACTTCGGACTGGAGGGCGCGCGATGAGCCTGCGCCTGGTCACCGAGACCCTCGCCGCGACGAAGGCGGCCGGCCGGGCCGCGCTCATCGCATACCTGCCGGCCGGGTTCCCCACCGTCGACAGGGGAATCGCGGCGCTGCGGGCGACCGCCGACGCGGGCGCGGACATCGTCGAAGTCGGCCTCCCCCACAGCGACCCGGTGCTGGACGGCCCGGTCATCCAGACCGCCGACGACATCGCGCTGCGCGGCGGCGTCCGGATCGCGGACGTCCTGCGCACGGTCCGCGAAGTCCACACGGCGACGGGCAAGCCGGTGCTGGTGATGTCGTACTGGAACCCAGTGTCCCGCTACGGCGTCGAGCGGTTCGCGCGCGAGCTGGCCGCCGCGGGAGGATCGGGCTGCGTGCTGCCCGACCTGCCGGTGGCCGAGTCGGCACCGTGGCGGCGGCAGGCGGCGGAGCACGGGCTGGCCACGGTGTTCGTGGTCGCCCCGAGCAGCACGGACGACCAGCTGGCGGAGACGGCCGCGGCCGGCACCGGGTTCGTCTACGCGGCCGCGCTGATGGGCGTCACCGGCACCCGGTCCACTGTGGACGCCGGCGCGGCGGTCCTGGCCCGACGGCTGCGCGCGCTCACCGAGCTGCCGGTGTGCGTCGGCATGGGGGTGTCGGACGCGAACCAGGCGGCGGAGGTCGCCGGGTTCGCCGACGGGGTGATCGTCGGATCGGCACTGGTCGAAACCCTGCTGGCGGAGGACGGCGGACCCGCGGCATTGGAGCGGCTGACCGGCCGGCTCGCGTCGGGGGTGCGCGCCGGTTGAGCGAAGCGGCCGGGCTCGCGGCGACGCGGACCCGGCCGGTGTGGCGCCATCCGTGACCCAGCCGATCAGCACCGACCCGGAGCGCGGGACGCGTGCCACGACGCCAACAGCCGCAACCGGTCCGCGTCGGGGCTGCCCGGCTCGGCCGTGAACACCAGCATGACCGGCCCCGGGTTGCCGGGCAGCGGATAGGTGTCCCAGTCCAGCCTGATGTCGCCCACCTCCGGCACGCGGAAGGTCTTGGTCCCGCGCACCGACTCGCGGACGTCGTGGCGGGCCCACAACCGGCGGAACTCGGCGCTGCGGATGCTCAGCTCGCCGACGATCGCCGTGGCGCGGGGGTGGGTGGGGTCGCCGGCGACGGCGGCGCGCAGCATGCCGATGTAGTCCAGCGCCTGTTGCTCCCAGTCCGGGCAGGTCCGCCGTCCGGTTAGGGCGTCGTCGAACAGCAGCAGGAGCATGTTGAGCCGGTCCGGCGGGTAGGTGCCCGGGTCGCCGAGCAGCGCCTCGGCCATCGGGTTCCAGTCGAGCAGGTCCAGGTGCCTGCCGAGCACGACCGCCGGGGTGTCGGTCACCCGCAGCAGCCGTCGCGTGCCGTCCGGCACCCGCTCCGGTGCGCGGTCGACCGCGACGGGCACCGGCCGGCGGGCGGCGTGGCCCAGCGCGAACAGGTGCCGGCGTTCCTCGTCGCCGAGGCCCAGCGCGCCG
>NZ_JAAGNB010001025.1:0-3559 GCF_010550475.1 Amycolatopsis sp. SID8362 | reverse complement strand
CGCGTCCGGCTTCGGCCCACATGCCGTCGGCGAGGCCGGTGACGACCTCGCGCGGGGTGTCGGGCGGGCAGGCGATCCCGACCAGGACGGTGGTCGGCGTCGCGCCCATGGCGGCGATGTCGGCCAGGTTGACCGCGACGGCCTTGCGCCCGACGTGCTCGGGCGGCGACCAGTCGAGCCGGAAGTGCACGCCCTGCACGAGCACGTCGGTGCTGGCGACCACGCGGCCGTCGGGGGCGGCGACGACGGCGGCGTCGTCGCCCGGACCGAGCAGCGTGCCCGGCGGCTGGCGCCGTCCTTCGGTGACGGCTCGGATGAGCGCGAACTCCCCGGTCTCGGCGACCGTTCCGTCGTTCGGTGACACCGGTCACCTCTGCTTTCTCTACCGGGACAAAGGTCGATCACCGATAGTCGGATGCCCTATGTTTTTCGATGAGCTGGCGATACGTTCCTACCTGAGCTGACCGATCCCGACGAAAGGGCGCGCCGTGGTCCACGCATACATCCTCATCCAGACCGAGGTCGGCAAGGCGGCCGCGGTGGCGGCCGAGATCTCCAGCATCCCGGGCGTCACCAGTTCGGAGGATGTCACCGGGCCGTACGACGTCATCGTCCGCGCGGCCGCCGACAGCGTCGACCAGCTGGGCCAGCTCGTGGTCGCGAAGGTGCAGAACGTGGAAGGCATCACGCGGACGCTGACCTGCCCGGTCGTGCACCTCTGAGCAGTGGTGTAGTGGTCCGGTGCCTGAATCCGACACCGGAGCCCCACCCCGGCTGGTCCTCGTCACCGCGGCAGCGCTCGCCGTGGCCTTGGCGGTCGCCGTCGCCGTCTTCGCGCTGACCCAGCGCTCGTCCTCCGACACCGCGGGACCGCTGCCCTTGGTCCCGGTGCCGGCGCCCGCGGCGGGGTCGCCGGGCTGCACGACGCTGCTGGCCGCGGTCCCGACGGAACTGACGTCGAACGGGACGTCTCTGAAGGTGCGCACCTTGGCGGACCCGGCCCCGCCCGCGACGGTCGCCTGGGGCACGGACGACCCGCTGGTGCTGCGCTGCGGCCTGAACCGCCCCCCGGAGCTGACCCCGACCGCGGCGCTGCGGCTGGTCAACAAGGTGCAATGGCTGCAGGTGCCGGGCGAGGGCGCGTCGACGTGGTACGTCGTGGACCGGGAGGTCTACGCGGCGCTGACGGTGCCGGACAGCGCCGGGACGGGCCCGTTGCAGCAGATTTCGGACACGATCGCCGCGAAGCTCGCGCCGCGGCCGCTGCGGTTCTCCTAGCGGAGGCCGGTGCCCCGGGCGACGGCGGTGTCGATGAGGGTGCTCAGCAGCGTCGCGTAGTCCACGCCGGTGACCTCCCACATCTTCGGGTAGGCGGACTTCGTGGTGAAGCCGGGCATGGTGTTGACCTCGTTGATGGTCAGCTCGCCGTCTTCCCCGACGAAGAAGTCGACGCGGGCGAGGCCCTGGCAGTCGAGCGCCTTGAAGGCCGCCACCGCCATGGCGCGGAGCTTCTCGGTGAGGGAGTCGTCGAGCTTGGCGGGGATGTCCAGCTCGGCGTCGTCCCCGAGGTACTTGGTTTCGAAGTCGTACCAAGCGTTTTCGTCTTCGGACAGGACGCGGATCTCGGCGGGCAGCGAGGCTTCGACGCGGCCGTCCGGGAACTCCAGCACCCCGCACTCGACCTCACGGCCGACGACCGCGGCTTCGACGAGCACCTTGGGATCGGTGGCGCGCGCCAGCTCGATGGCGGCGTCGAGGTCGTCCCACGCGGTCACCCGGCTGATGCCGACGGACGACCCGGCGCGGGAGGGCTTGACGAAGACGGGCAGGCCGAGCTTGGCCCGCTCGGTCTCGTCCAAAGTGGACTGATCGCGCTTGAGCGCGACGAAGGTCCCGACCGGAAGCCCTTCGGCGGCAAGGAGCTTCTTCGCGGTTTCCTTGTCCATGGCGGCGGCGCTGGCGAGCACGCCGGGCCCGACGTACGGGATGCCGGCGAGCTCGAGGAGCCCTTGGATGGTGCCGTCCTCGCCGAAGGCGCCGTGCAGCACCGGGAAAACGACGTCCACCTGCGAGAGCAGCTCGCTTTCCCGCCCGGCCTCGACGGCGACGAGCCCCTGGCTGGAAGGGTCACCGGCGAGCACGAGCCCCTTGCCGTCGTCGACGGACGGCAGCTCACGGCCGCGGATGGCGAGCTGCGCGGAGTCCCCGGTGCCGAGCACCCAGCGGCCTTCGCGGGTGATCCCGACCGGGACGGCCTCGAACCGCGCGGGGTCGAGGTGACCCAGGACGCTGCCGGCGGACAGGCAGGAGATGGTGTGCTCACTGCTGCGCCCACCGAACACGACCGCCACCCGGATCTTCTCGCTCATGGTGAGCCACCGTACCCGGTGACCTCGCGGAACAGCCCAGCCCCGTACGCCGGGTGGCGCCGGGTGAGCGGCGAACGCAACCCGCGAGGGGCGTGGGGCGTCCGGTACATCGAGGGACCGGTGGGCCCGCTGGAGCCCCTGGCCGAGACGACGTGAATGACTCATTCATGTCGTCGGACGACATGAATGAGTCATTCACTACGTCCGTGCCCAGAACCCCTCACCGCAGCAGCGACACCAGCGTCGGCAAAGCGGCCACCAAAGCCTCCCGCGAACACCCCGCGTACCCGATCGCCACCCCGTGCGCACTCGGCGTCCCGGCGAAATGCCGAGCCAGCCCATCCAGCCGAATCCCCCGCCGCTCAGCCGAAGCGATCACCGACGCCTCCACCGAAGCCGAAGAAAACGGCACCACCAGATGCGCCCCGGCGTCATCTCCCCGCACCGGAATCCCAGCCGTGGCCAGCGCCCCCGCCAGCAACGTCCGCCGCTCCGCCATTTCCCGCCGCAGCTTCCGCAGGTGCCGCCCCAGATCCCCGTTCCGCGCGAACTCGTACAACACCCGCTGCCCCGCCGGCGAAGGCCGCGTCCCCGTCGAATCCCGATAAGCCAGCACCGCCGACGTGATCGCCTCCGGCGCCACCATCCACCCGGCACCCAGCGTCGGCGTGAGGATCTTCGACGTCGTCCCCAGGTGCGCCACGACGTCCGGGGCCAGCGAAGCCAGCATCGGCAGCGGCGCCACGTCGAAGCGCAGCTCGCCGTCGTAGTCGTCCTCGATGACCAGCATCGACGCCGCCCGCGCCCGCTCCACCAGCGACACCCGCCGGGCCGCGCTGAGGCGGCTGCCCATCGGGTACTGGTGCGCCGGCGAGCAGTACACCGCACGGGCATCCGGGGGGATCGCCTCCGGCCGTAGGCCCTCGAGGTCCACCGGCACGCCGACGACCCGCATGCCCGCGCGGCGGAACGCCTGCACCGCGCGCTGGTAGCCCGGTTCCTCGACGGCGACGACGTCCCCGCGTTCCAGCACTGCCGCGGCCAGCTCGACGACCGCCGCCGTCGTGCCGCCGGTCGCCAGTACCGAACCCGCGGCGAGACCCCGGTGGCGCAGCAGGTGCTCCGACACCGCCGCGCGATACTCCGGGAGGCCCGCGCGGTGGGCGCGGACCAGCGGGTCCGGGTCGGCC
>NZ_JAAGNB010000984.1:0-2200 GCF_010550475.1 Amycolatopsis sp. SID8362 | reverse complement strand
GCGGTGCGCTGGAAGAGTTTTCCCGGCGCTGGGAACCCGGGTTCGCGGCCAGTGCCGGGCCTCGGTACCTCGGTTTCGTCACCGGGGGCGCGACGCCGGCCGCGCTCGCCGGGGACTGGCTGACCTCGGCGCACGACCAGAACCCCAACAGTGGCATGGACTCCTCGGCACAGGACCTCGAGCGCGAGACCGTCGGCTGGCTGGCCGAGCTCTTCGGGCTGGGCGCGGAGTTCTCCGGTGCGTTCGTCACCGGGGCCACCATGTCGACGGTGACCGGCCTGGCCATCGCCCGCGAGTGGCTCGGCGAGCGGGCCGGGGTGACGGTTTCCGAGGACGGCGCCGCCGCGCTCGGGCCGGTGACCGTGCTGTCCGGGGCGCCGCATTCGAGTGTGCTGAAGGCGTTGTCGTTCCTCGGGATGGGACGCTCGGCGCTGCGGAAGGTGCCCCTGCTCCCCGGGCGTGAAGCCGTCGACGTCGGGAAGCTCGCCGAAGTGCTCGAGACCCTCGACGGGCCGGCCGTCGTCGTCGCCAACGCCGGGACCGTCAACACCGTCGACTTCGACGACCTGCGCGCGATCGCCGAACTCAAGCGGCGGCACGACTTCTGGCTCCACGTCGACGCCGCGTTCGGCGGGTTCGCCGCGCTGGCACCGGACCACGCGGCGCTGACCGCGGGCCTCGACCAGGCCGACTCGGTCGTCGTCGACCTGCACAAGTGGCTCAACGTGCCCTACGACTCGGCCGTCCAGTTCACCCGTCGCCGCGACCTGCAGCTGCGGGTGTTCAGCAACAACGCCGCCTACCTCGGCGAAATCGGCGAGACACCGGACTTCCTGCACCTGACGCCGGAGAACTCGCGGCGGCTGCGCGCGCTCCCGGCGTGGTTCTCGCTCACGGCCTACGGCCGCGACGGGCACCGCGAGATCGTCGAGCGCTGCGTCTCACTGGCACGCGACCTCGGCGCGCGGATCGACGCTTCGCCCCGCTGGCGGCTGCTCGCGCCGGTGCGGCTCAACGTCGTCTGCTTCGCCCCGGCCGGGGACGTCACCCAGGCCCGGGTCGACGCGCTGGTCCGCGCCATCACCGAGGACGGGACCACCTTCCTCACGCCGACCGTGTACGACGGCCAGCCGGCTCTGCGCGCGGCGTTCAGCAACTGGCGGACCACCCCGGCCGACGTCGAGCGGGTCTTCGCCGCCCTGGAACGCGTCGCGGCCGGCTAGCTGCGGTCCGACTTCGGCATCAGGTACTTCCACGGCGAAGCGCCGGTGCCCAGTTCGCACGGCACGTGCACCAGTGCCGGGCGACCCGAGGCGAACGCCTTGTCCAGCGCGGTGCGCAGGTCGTCCGGGCTGCGCGCGGTCAGGCCGAGCGCGCCGAACGTCTCGGCCAGCCGGGCGAAGTCCGGGTTCCGCAGCCGGCCGCCCAGCGCGCGGCCCTCGAACAGGCGCTCCTGGTCGAGGTGGACGTTGCCGTAGAAGCCGTTGTCGAACACCACCGCGACGACGTTGAGTCCATATTGGACAGCGGTGGCGAGCTCCTGCGCCGCGAACATGAAGCCGCCGTCGCCTGCCACCGAAACGACCGGGCGGCCCGGGAAAGCGGCCTGCACGCCCAGCGCCGTCGGGTAGCCGAAGCCGAGCGTGCCCTGGTGGCCGCAGGTGATGAAGGTGCGCGGCGCGTAGACCTCGAAACCGAAGTAGGACGCGAAGCCGACCTGGCAGATCTCCTCGACGAAGAAGCCGTCGCGGGGCAGCACGTCGCGGATCGCCCGCAGATACTCCAGTTCCGGCCCGACGTCGGTGAAGCGCTGCGCCACTTCGGCTTTCAGTGCGGTGAACTCCGCCGTCCGGTCCGGCCGCGCCGGACCGGCCGCCTCGGTGAGGGCGGCCGTGGCGTCGGCCGCGTCGGCGATGACCGCGACGTCCGCTTCGAGCCGCGTCGCCTGCCGCGGGTCGATGTCGAGCAGGATCGTCTTCAGGCCGGGTGGCTTGTCCGGCCAGCGGAACCAGGACAGCTCCAGCCGCGACCCGATGCCGATCACGACGTCCGTCTCGGCCCACCGCTCGAAGCCGGCGGCGCAGGTGAAGCCGAGCGGGTGGTCGTCGCCCACGATGCCGCGCCCGCCGCGGAACGCGACCACCGGTGCCTGCAGCCGCTCGGCCAGCGCCCGGACCTCGGCGGCCGCGTGCCGGGCGCC
>NZ_JAAGNB010000924.1:0-6354 GCF_010550475.1 Amycolatopsis sp. SID8362 | reverse complement strand
TCCGCGACGCGCGGGGCGCCGGGATCGCGTTCGCCGCGGGCTGCGGCGGCCGGGTGTCCGGGTGCCGCGTGGAAAACACCGCGGAGCCCGGCATCGTGGTGGCGCCGGGCGCGACGACGACCGTGGCCGCGGCGGGTGACCCGGCCAACCCCGATGGCCTCGGCAGCCAAGAGCTGGACGACCTGCTGGCCGAGCTGGACGCGATGGTCGGCCTGCCCGGCGTGAAGGCCGAAGTGCGGGCGCTGGTCGACGAGCTGCAGGTCAACGAGTGGCGCCGCCGGGCCGGGCTGCCGGTCGGCCCGACCGGTCACCACCTCGTGTTCGCCGGCGCGCCCGGCACCGGGAAGACGACGGTCGCGCGGATCTACGGGAAGCTGCTGAAGGCACTGGGTGTGCTGCCGCGCGGCCAGTTCCGCGAGGTGTCGCGGCGCGACCTCGTCGGCCAGTACATCGGGCACACCGCGGAGAAGACCGCGGTCGTGGTCGAGGAGTCGCTGGGCGGCGTGCTGTTCATCGACGAGGCCTACATGCTGTCGCGCTCGGCGTCGGCGGGCGGCGACTTCGGCCAGGAAGCCATCGACATGCTCGTCAAGCTGATGGAGGACCGCCGCGACGACGTGGCGGTGATCGTGGCCGGTTACACCGCCGAGATGGCGGAGTTCATGTCGGCCAACCCCGGTCTCGCGTCCCGCTTCGGCAAGACGATCGAGTTCGCCGACTACACGCCCGGCGAGCTGCTCGGCATCGTCGGCCGGATGGTCTCGGCGGGCGACTACGAACTGGACCCGGCGGCGCACCCGGTGCTGACCGACTTCTTCGCGGGCGCCGCCGCCGAACCGAACTTCGGCAACGCGCGGGACGCGCGGCGGCTGTTCGAAGGCATGCGCAAGGCGCAGTCCCAGCGGCTGCGGCGGCTGGGCCGGATCCCGGACGTGGGCGAACTGCGCGAGCTGCTCGCCGACGACGTGGTGGTCGCCGCCGCACGCTAACGTGCGGGGGTGCGGGTGCTGGTGACCGAGGACGACGAAAATCTGCGGGTGGCGCTCGACGCCGCCCTCCGCGCCGCCGGGTTCGCGGTCGACGCCGTGGCCGACCTGCCGGCCGCCGACGAGGCGCTGTTCGTGAACCCGTACGACTGCGCGGTGTTCGACCGAATGCTGCCTTCGGGTGACGCGCTGCGGTACGTGAGCGAGCGGCGCCGCGCGGACTGGCCGATGCCGGTGCTGTTCCTGACCGCGCGCGACAGCGTCGCCGACCGCATCGACGGCCTGCGCTTCGGCGACGACTACCTCGTCAAGCCGTTCGCCATGCCCGAGTTGGTGGCGCGGGTCCGCCGACTGTGCCGCCGCGACCTCACCAGCCGGCCGGACGTGCTGCGCTGCGCCGACGTCGAGCTGGACAACGGCAAGCACCAGGTGACGCGCGGCGGCGTGCTGCTCACGTTGACGCGCAAGGAATACCTCGTCCTCGAACGCCTGATGACCGCGGGCGGGCGGCCGGTGTCGCGCACCGCGCTGCTGGGGTACGCCTGGGACGAGGCAGCGGACCCGGGGTCGAACGTGCTGGAGGTGGTGATCGGCCGGCTGCGGCGCAAGCTGCGCGAACCGGTGCTGATCCACACCGTGCGCGGCGTCGGCTATCGCATGACCGGGTGAACCAGGGCGCCGACGAACCGCCGCACCGGCCGGCCGGGTGGGTCGGCGGTGTCTTGAATGAGTCATTCAGGACCTCCGAAGACCTGAATGAGTCATTCAAGACGTCAGCGAAGCCGCCGCCGGGCGAGCCGCACTTTGCCGGGTTCTCGACCGGGTGAACGGTCCGCCGTTTCATCGGAATTTCATGATCGCTTGGCAGCATCCCCCGCGTCGGGGTCATCCGGGCCCCGACACCGCAAGGGGGTTGAAGTGAAGAAGATTTCGATGCTGCTGACGGGCATTCTCGCGTCCGCCGGGCTGGGCCTGCTTTCCCCGCCCGCGCAGGCCGCGTCGTGCGATGGCACTTACACGATCGTGGTCGGCGGAACGGGGGACAACGATTCCAACGCTCCTTATTGGCAGGGCAACATCAGCCAGCGCGTCGGCTACCCGGCCCAGCCGATCGGCTACAACGCCCGCCAGGGCGTCAACGAGCTGAACCGGCTGATCCGCGACCAGCGCAACGCGTGCGGGGGCCAGCACGTCAAGGCGGTCGGGTTCTCGCTCGGCGCCGCGGTCGTGCACACCTGGGTCACCGAAAACTGGCAGACCATCGACAACGTGAACGCCGTGCTCATCGCGGACCCGAAGCGCGCGCCCGGGCCGGGCAACGCCGGGGCGGCGGGCCACCCGCTGATCGCCCCGATCGCCGGTGCGCCGCTCGCCGGGGTGGACAACTTCTTCGGGAACATCCCGACGCTGACGTTGTGCACCGACGACATCATCTGCGACATCAACGCGGCCTCGGGCCTGCCCGGCTACCTGTGGGAAGGCAAGCACGGCAACTACAACTTCAACGTGGACGTCTATTCCGACGACGCCGGCGGCCAGTGGTACAACGGCGTCTACTACCCCTGATCCACGACGAGTCCTAGGGTGAAACGGTGAAGATGCGGGAGAAGCTGGAAGCGAGTCTCGCCCAGTCCCGGATCGCGTTGCCGTGGTGGGTGGCGGTCTGCACCAACGCGTTCACCGCGTTGCTGGCCGCCACCGCCGTCACCCAGCGGGCGGGGGTGCTGCCCCCGCTCGTGCTCGTCCTCGTCGTACTGCTCATCGGGGCGACCAGCCTGGTCTGGCTGGGCACCGGCCGCATCCTCCCAGTGTGGACCAAGTGCGTCACGGTGGCCGGCGCGGTGGCGATCCTGCTGACCGAACCGCGCCTGCCGGACTTCGCGCCGATCGTGCTCGTGGTGCTGGCCGCCGAGGTGGCCTCGATCGCCCGGCCCGCGGTCGCGTTCCTGTTCCTCGGGCTCGACCTCGCGGTGCTCGGCTGGGCGGCGGCCGGGCCCGGGCTGACCGGCGCGGCGGTGTACCTGGCCGCGGTGCTGCTCGGGCACTCGGGCGGGTTCATGCTCCGCTGGTACGTCCGCGCGCTGGCCGCCGAGCGCGCCGGCCGGGTGGCCGAGCGGGAGCACACGATCCTCACCGAACGCCAGCGCATGGCGCGCGAAGTGCACGACGTCGTGGCCCACTCGCTCAGCATCACGCTGCTGCACCTCACCGGGGCGCGGCGCGCGCTGCAGCAGGACCGCGACGTCGACGAAGCGATCGAAGGGCTCACCGAAGCCGAGCGGGTGGGCCGGGCGGCGATGACCGACATCCGCCGCACGGTCCGGTTGCTTTCGCACGCCCCGGCCGAACGGCACACGCTGCCGGGTGCCGGTGACATCGCCGGCCTGGTCGCCCACACCCGCGGTGCCGGCCTCGACATCCACTTCGAGCAGGAGGGCGACGCCGCCGACGTGCCCGACCTGGCCGGGCTCACGCTCTACCGGATCACTCAGGAGTCCCTCGCGAACATCGCCAAGCACGCCCCGCGCAGCACCGCCCGGATCCGGCTGCACGTCGGCCGGAACGAGGTCCGCCTCATCGTCCGCAACACCCTGCCCGACCGGCCGGCCGAGTTCGCCGCCGACGGCTCGGGGCTGACCGGGATGGCGGCCAGGGCCGAACAGATCGGCGCCCGCCTGCGGACCGGTCCCGACGGCGGCGACTGGCTCGTCGACCTCGCCGTGCCGCCGGCCGGAGCGAGCCGGTGACCGCGACCCGGGTGCTGCTGGTCGATGACCAGGAGCTGGTGCGGTCCGGCTTGCGCCGCATCCTGCGGCAGCGCGACGGGTTCACCATCGTGGGCGAATGCGGCGACGGCGCCGAAGTGCCCGCGGCGCTCGCCGCGGCCGAGGCCGACGTCGTCGTCATGGACCTGCGGATGAAGCGGGTCGACGGGATCGAAGCGACCCGGCGGCTGCGCCGGACCGGCCCCCACCCGCCGGTGCTGGCCCTGACCACGTTCGACGACGACGAGCTGCTGGCCGGGGTGCTGCGCGCGGGCGCGGTCGGGTACGTCCTGAAGGACTCGCCCGCCGAGGACCTGATCCGGGCCGTCCGCGCGGTGGCCGCGGGCGACGCGTGGCTCGACGTCGCCGTCACCGCCCGCGTGCTCACGACCTACCGCCACGCGGCCGCGCACCCGGAGCCGGCGCCAGGAACGCTGACGCCGGAAGAACTCGAGCTGCTGCGCGCGGTCGGCCGGGGCAGCACCGACGCCGAAATCGCCCGCTCGCTCGGCCTTCCCGAACCGGTCGTGAAGACCAGGTTCGCCCGCCTGACGAAGCATCTCGGCTTGCGCGACCGCGCCGCGGCCGTCGTGTACGCCTTCGACCACGGCATCGTGACGGCCGCCCGGACCACTGTGGACAGTCCGCCGCCCCACCTGCGGTTTTCGGTGCTCGGCCCGCTTCGCGCGTGGCGCGGCACGACGGCGCTCGACCTCGGCCCGGTGCGGCAGCAGGCACTGCTGGCCGCGCTGTTGCTGCGCCCGGACGTCGTGGTCACCGACCACGGCCTCCTCGACGACGTCTGGGGCCTCGAGCCCCCAGGAACCGGCACCGGCGTCCTGCCGACGTACGTGCTGCGGCTGCGGTCCTGCCTGCGCGCGGCGCACGAAACCAGCAAGGAGTCGGTGATCCGCCGCGGCCGCGCGGGCTACCTGTTCGCGAGCGACGGCGTCCGGACCGACTTGACGCGGCTGCGGGAGCTCGACCAGGAAGCGAAAGCGGCCACGGACAACGGAGATCTGGACACGGCGGCCGACCTGTGCGCCGACGCCATCGGGTTGTTCCAGGGCGAACCACTGGCGGGCCTGCCGGGGCCGTTCGCGGAAGGCGAGCGGCTGAGGTTGCGGGAGTACCGGCTTTCGTTGGCTCAGCGGAAAGCGGATTCGCAGCTGCGCCTGGGTCGGTACGCCTCGGCCGCCGACGAACTGTCCACTGTGCTCGCGGCCCATCCGCATCGCGAGCCGGTCGCGGGGCTGCTCATGCGGGCGTTGTACGCGCGTGGCCTGCGAACCGACGCGTTGGCGGTGTATGAGCGGATCCACGAGCGGCTCCGGAGCGATTTCGCGGTCGAGCCGGGCGCGGAGCTGACCCGGATCCGGACCGCGGTGCTGGCCGGGGACGATCGCTTTCTGGGCTTCACCTGATCGCGCGGCCGCCCGCATGTAATGAAAGGGTCATTCACCTCGCCAGACGACATGAATGAGTCATTCATGTCGTCTCCGCGGGCGTCAGGCAAACCCGCGGCCAGGCGTCTCGGCCGCCGATGACCCGCTCGCCCAATGTCTTGAATGACTCATTCAGGTCTCCAGAAGACCTGAATGAGTCATTCAAGACGCTGGCGCACTGCCGGGCCCCTGGCTGGAGAGGGATGTCAAGCCGGTGCCGGGAGGTGCAGGCGGCCGTCGCGGACTTCGGTGATCCGGTCCGCCGCCGTGAGGTGGGTGCGGTCGTGGGTGACCAGCACCGTCGCGGTAGCCCGCTGGTGGGTGAGGCGGGTGATCAGGTCGATCACGGCCGCGCCCCGGTCATGGTCGAGGGCGCTGGTGGGCTCGTCGACCAGCAGGACCGTGGGCTCGTTCATCAAGGCACGCGCGATGTTCACCCGCTGCCGCTGACCACCGGAAAGCTGGTGCGGCCGTCGCCCTGCCTCGGACGCGAGGCCGACGGCGTCGAGCAGCTCCAGCGCGCGGGTGCGGGCCTTGGCGGCGGAGCGGCCGTCGATCCGTGCCATGACCTGGAGCTGTTCCGCGGCGGTCAGCGCGGGCAGCAGATTGGGCTGCTGGAAGACGATGCCGACCTTGTGGCGGCGCAGGTCGGTGCGTTCACCGCGGCTCAAGCCGGTGGCCACGACGCCGTCGACGGTGACGGTGCCGGAGTCGGGCGTGATCAGCGTGGCGGCGACGGCCAGCAGGCTGGACTTGCCGGAGCCGGACGGGCCGGCCACCGCGGTCAGGCTGCCGCGCGGGACGTCCAGGCTGACCCGGTCGAGCGCGGTCAGGCGGGTGTCGCCGTCGGGGTAGGTGAGGGTGACGTCGGTCAGGGTGAGGCTCATCGGGCACTTCCCAGGGCGGTCAGCGGGTCGACGGAGGTGAGCCGGCGGATGGCGAGCGCCGCGCCGAGCCCGCCGAGCAGGACCAGCACGGCGGCCGGGACCAACACGGTGGCGGGGGTGAGGACGAAGGGGATCGCGGAGCCGGCCAGCGCGGCACCGGCGGCGACGGCGAGGCCGGTGCCGGCGAGCGTGCCGCCGGCGAGCAGGACGACGGCTTGACCCAGCGCGTCCTTGAGCAGCCCGGCCGTGGTGGCGCCCAGTGCCTTGAGGA
>NZ_JAAGNB010000879.1:0-2340 GCF_010550475.1 Amycolatopsis sp. SID8362 | reverse complement strand
CGTGCTGCGCGCGGGCCACGTCGACCCGCGGCTGATCGCGACGATCGCCGCGCTGGCGGCACTGCGGCCGGTCAGCGTCGGGGCGTTCCCCGCCGTCCCCGGCGAAGACCCCGCCGGGCAACCGCGCCGCCAGGTGCTCCTGACCGCGGGCAAGGACGCGGTGACGGCGTTCTACACCGGCCAGCGCGACCTGTTCCGCCCGTCCTCGGTCACCGAGACCGCGGGCGGCGTGCTCGTCACCTACCCGCTGTTCGCACCCCCGGGACTGCTGCTCCCGTTCTCCTCCCCCTGACGGGTCGTGCCGCTGGGCCTAGAACTCCTTGATCAGCCCGCGCCGGGCCAGCTCGGGCCGGACGCCGTCGCCGAACCAGTACGCCTCCTCCAGGTGCGGGTAGCCCGACAGCACGAACTCCGTCACGCCGACGCTGTGGTACTCCTCGATCAGGTCCGCGACCTCGGCGTGGCTGCCGACCAGCGCGGTCCCGGCGCCGCCGCGGACCAGGCCGACGCCGGCCCAGAGGTTCGGGTGGATCTCCAGGCCGCGGACGCCGCCGTCGGTGCGGCCGCCGTGCAACGCGACCATCCGCTGCTGCCCGACCGACTCGCTCGCCGCCAGCTGCGCCTGCGCCTTCGCGACCTGCTCGGGGCTCAGCGCGTCCAGCAGCTTCTGCGCCTCCGCCCAGGCCTCCGCGGAGGTGTCACGCGAGATCGTGTGCAGCCGGACGCCGAACCGGATCGGCCGGTCGCCCGCCAGCTCGCGTACCTTGCCGATCTTCTCCGCGACCTGCGCGGGCGGCTCGCCCCAGGTCAGGTAGACGTCGGCGTGCCGCGCCGCGACCGGCAGCGCGGCCGGCGACGAGCCCCCGAAGTAGATCGGCGGCACCGGGTCGGGCGCGGCCAGCGTCGTCGCGCCTTCGACCCGCAGGTGGTCACCTTCGAACGTGAACGGCTGCCCGGACCAGACCCCGCGCACGATGGTCAGGAACTCGTCGGTGCGCGCGTAGCGGGCGTCGTGGTCGTGCCAGTCGCCGAAGCGCCGCTGCTCCACGGCGTCGCCGCCGGTGACGATGTTGAGCAGGACCCGGCCGCCCGACAGGCGCTGGAAGGTGCCCGCCATCTGGGCGGCGAGCGTCGGTGAGATGACACCGGGGCGGAACGCGACCAGGAACTTGAGCCGGGTGGTCTCGCGGATCAGCGCGGCCGTCGTCAGCCACGCGTCTTCGCACCAGGTGCCGGTCGGGGTCAGGACCCCCTCGAAACCCTGCCGCTCGGCGGCGCGGGCGACCTGCGCGAGGTAGTCGAGATCGGGTGGGCGCTGCGCCGACGGGCCCTGGGACCGGTTGGCGTGGAAGCGTTCCACGATCGTGCGGCCGTCGCCGCTGGTGGGCAGGAACCAGTGCAGCCTGACGCTCATCCGTTGCTCCTCGCCTGGTCCAGGTCGGCCGCGAACCGCCGGTCGGCGAACGCGGCGAAGTCCACCTTGCCCGGCAGCGTCTTCTCCTCGGTGAAGGCGTCCGCGAGCTGCTGTTCGGCCGCCACCACGGCGTCGTCCAGCGCGATCGGCAGGTCACGCCCGGCGTCGACCGCCTTCCGCGCCACTTCGAGCTTCAGCCCGGTCTCCTTGGCCCAGGCCGCCGCCCATTCCGGCCGGTGCGTGTCGGCCCACTTCTGCGCCTTGACCACCCGCACGGCGAAGTCGCGCAACGCCGAGTTCTTGCCGGGGTCGGCCAGGGCCGCGGTGCTCGCGGTCAGGAAGCCGAGGCCGTTCGAGGCGCCCCGGCCGTCGGCCAGCACCCGGGCGTGCGCCTCGATCTGCGCCTGCGCGGTGTAGGGGTCCCAGATCGCCCAGGCGTCGATCGTGTGCTGGGTGAACGCGGCGTAGGCTTCCGACGGCTGCAGGAAGTTCAGCTTGACGTCCTTTGTGGACAACCCGTTGTTGTGCAGGGTGTTCAGCAGCTGGCCGTGCGCCGACGTGCCCTTGGCGACACCGATCGTCTTGCCCTTCAGCTCGGCGACGGACCGCAGCGGCGAGTCCGGCGGCACCAGCACCGCTTCCCGCTCGACGTTGCTGCGCGAAACGCTGATCACCTTGATTTTCGCCTTCGCCGCGGCCGCGAAGATCGGCGGCGTGTTGCCGACGCGGCCGGTGTCGATCGCGCCCGCCGACGCCGCTTCCAGCAACGGCGGCCCGGAGGTGAAGGTGGCCCATTCGATCTTGTACGGCGTTCCGTCCAGCTGCCCGGCCGCGGTGAGCAGCGACTTGACGCCGCCCTTCTGGTCACCGACCTTGAGCGTCACCTTCGCCAGGTCCGCCGCGCTCACCGGGCCCGGCACGGCCGC
>NZ_JAAGNB010000840.1:0-3029 GCF_010550475.1 Amycolatopsis sp. SID8362 | reverse complement strand
CCGCCACTACGACGCGTGGGAGCGGGCGGTCAGCGCGTACGTCGGAGCCCGCACCGGCCAGCCCGCGGACGCGCTGTACCCGCTGGCGGTCGGGCGCGCGGTGCTGGCGACGTGCCGCGCGGCGTACGAGCGCTGGTCGGCCCGAGCGGACGCGGACCTCACGGTGTACCTGGACGCGGCGCTGCGCGCGCTGGCGAGCGGGTTCGCCGACCCGGCGGTCATCGAACCCGGGGACTGACGTCAGTCGCGGGCGAGCTGTTCTTCCTCAACCGGCTCGGCCAGCTGCCACCCACCGCGCCGGCGCAGCACCAGTGCGTAGTACCCCATCGCCAGCACCACGATCCCCGCCGTCACCAGCAGGCTCGGGCGGCCCACCGCCGGGTCCAGGATGTTCTGGTACACCACGAACACCAGCACCGCCAAGGCCAGCACCGGGGCCACCGGGAACCACGGCATGCGGTACCGCGCGTGGGCCGTCGAACCCGTGCGGCGGCCGATGATCGCGCCCAGGCAGAGGGCCGCGTAGACGGCCACGATCGACGTGCTCGTGACCACCAGCAGCAGCTGGGGATCCACGAAACACAGTGCCGCCGCCACGATCCCGGTTCCTACGGTCGCCACCCACGGGGTGCCGAAGCGGGGGTGGACCGCCGACAGCGCGCGGTTGACCGAGCCCGGCCAGGCGCGGTCGCGGCCGCTGCTGAAGACCAGGCGGGAGCTGATCAGGACGATTGCCAGCACCGCGTTCACGATCGCCAGCGCCACCGCGAGGCTGAGCACCGTGTCGAGCGTGCCGCCGCCGCGGGCGGTGATGAACGCCGACAGCATGTTCTCCGAGCCGAACAGCGCGGGCAGGTCCGGCGCGCCCAGCAGGACCGCCGTCACCGGGACCAGCTCGGCGACCACCGTGATCGCCAGCGCCAGGAGGATCGCGCGGGCGATGCCGCGGGGCGCGTCCTGGGTTTCCTCGCCGAAGTACACCGCCGAGCCGTAGCCGTTGTAGGCGAACATCGCCACCGACGTCGCGATCGCGATGGCGCCGATCGTCGCCGGGCCGCCGCCGGGCGCCACCGGGTGGGCGAGCAGGTCGGTGAACGGGCGGGCCGGGTGCAGCAGCCCGAGCGCGCTGACCACGACCAGCGCCAGGATCTCGATCGCCAGGAAGACGCCGGTTACCCACGCGTTCAGCTTGATGTCGAACACCCCGACGACGGCCGCCAGCAGGCACGTCACCGCCGCGACCGCCGGCCCGGGCAGGCCGGGGAACAGCACGCCCAGGTAGGTGCCGACGCCGAGCGCGATCACCGCGACGATCAGCACCTGCGTGACGATCATCAGCCCCAGCACGGCGAACCCGGGCAGCCGGCCGAGCGTGCGGGCCACAATCGCGTACTCGCCGCCGGCCACCGGGAACGCTGACGCCAGTTCGGCGTAGACGAACGCCATGAACACGCCGACCACCGCCGCGGCCGCGAAGCTGAAGAACGCCCCGCTCCCGGCGCCGGTCAGCACGCCCGGCGCGATGATGAACACCGAGGACGCGGGGCTGATCGCCGAGAGCGTGATGAGCAGGGTGCCGAGGGTGCGCAGGCCGCGGCGCAGGGCGGGGGTGGTCACGAGCGGGCCTCCAGTTCTCTGAAGCTCATTCGAAAAACCGAGTGAGCACGCATCAAAGGCGCTCGAAGCCAGCTAGTCAAGTACTTGCTTTTTTCGAAGATCGTTCGAACAATGGCCGCATGGCACGACCGAGCAGGGCCCCCGAGCGGCGGGCCGAGCTGATCGCGGTGGCGCGCCGCGCCGTCGTCGAGCGCGGGGTCCTCAACCTGCGGCTGCGGGATATCGCCGACGGCGCAGGCCTGTCCTCGGGCTCGGTGCTCTACTACTTCCCCACCCTGACCGACCTCCTGCGGGAGGTGCAGCAGGAAGCCGTCGAGCGGTTCTGCACCCAGCGGGAGGAGGCCGCCCGCGGCGGGACACCGTGGGCGCGGCTGCTCGCCACGATCCGCACCGGCCTGCCGACCGGGCCGTCCGACGAACTGTGCGTGCTGCTCTACGAACTCGGCACGATCGCCCGCCGCGACCCCGCGTACGCCGCCCGGCACGTCGCGCTGTTCGAGCGGCAGGTGCGGATCTACGCCGGCATCCTCGAAGCCGGCGCGGCGACCGGCGAGTTCACCCTGACCGCCGAGCCGGTCACGATCGCGCGGAACCTCGTCGCCCTCGAAGACGGCTACGGCCTGCACCTCACCCAGGCCGTGCCCACTGTGGACCGGGCCACCGCCGAAGCCATGCTGCTTTCCTTCGCCCGCATCGCCTGCGGACTGGAGGACCTGTCATGACCCGTGCCCGCGACCTGGGCATCACGCTGCCCGGCCGGCCCGGCCCCCACAACGCGCTCACCGACGTCCCGGGCGTCGAAGTCGGCTACACGACGCTCATCGAAGGCGATTCGGTGCGCACCGGCGTCACCGCGATCCTCCCCCGCGGCCGCGCGGACTTCGCCGTGCCGTGCGCGGCCGGGACGTTTTCCTTGAACGGCAACGGCGAGATGACCGGCACGGCCTGGCTCGCCGAGACCGGCTCGCTCGCGCTGCCGGTGCTGATCACCAACACCCACGCCGTCGGGCCGTGCCACCGCGGCGTGATCGACTGGGTGGTGCGCGAGCGGCCCGACGTCGCGGCGGAGTGGCTGCTGCCGGTGGTCGCCGAGACCTGGGACGGCTACCTCAACGACATCAACGCCCCGACGATCCACAGTGGACACGCGACCGCGGCGCTCGACGCGGCGCGCGGTGGCGCGCTGGCAGAGGGATCCGTCGGCGGCGGCACGGGAATGACGTGCTACGGCTTCAAAGGCGGCACCGGTACCGCGTCCCGGCTCGTGTCCTACGGCTCCGACGAGTACACCGTCGGCGTGCTGGCGCAGGCGAACTTCGGCAGCCGCCGCGAACTCACCGTCGCCGGGGAACCGGTGGGCGCGCTGCTGGCGGCCGACGACCCGATGGCGAACTGGGCCCCGGCGCCGCCCG
>NZ_JAAGNB010000792.1:0-7314 GCF_010550475.1 Amycolatopsis sp. SID8362 | reverse complement strand
CGACCTGGCGACGGCGTGGCCCCGCCTGTGGCTGGTATTGCCGGACGCGGCCCGGACCGCGGTGCAGGAAGCGAACGGCGCGGTGGTGGCGGCCCAGCGGCTGGCCGGCTGGGCGGTGGCGTACCTGGCGCTCACCTTCGTGTGGTGGCCGGCGGCCCTGATCGCTTCCGTCGCGGTCACGGTCGCCTGGCGCCGCGCGACCGCGGCGGCCGGCACGCTGGCGGATCTCACCGAAGCGGTCGTCGACCTGCACGGCCGGACGCTGGCGGAATCCCTTGGCGTCGAGTGCCCGGAAGCGCTCGACCGCGAGACCGGTGGCCGGATCACGGCGCTGTTGCGCAAGCGCGCCTGACCGACGCCCGGCAGGCGCTGGGGACGGAATCGCTCGGCCGCGAGACCGGCGGTCGAATCACGGCGCTGTTGCGCAAAGGCGTCTGACCGACGCCCGGCAGGCGCTGGGGACGGAATCGGTCGGCCCGCCGGCGTCGCTACGCCGGCCGGGCGCGGAGGCCGTCCAGCATGACGACGGTGAGGTAGTCGTCGGGGCGGGCGCCCGGGCGGCAGATGATCGTGCTCAGCAGCCGCTGGACCTCGGGGGTGGGCACGTCCGCGCGCAGGGTGCCTTCCCGCTGGGCGCGGACGATGAGGTCGGTCAGCATGGTGTCGACCGTGTGCTGGAGTTCGGCCTGGGTCTCGTTCTCGTCGTCCGGCAGCAGCGCGGTCAGGGACTTCGCGAGCGCCAGCGGCAGTGTCGCGCAGTGCCGGATGACCGCCCGCAGTTCGGCCCACGCCGATTCTTCGCGCTCGCGGGCGGTGCGGGCGAAGTCCGCGAGGTCGCGCAGGGCGCCGAGGCCGATGTCCAGTGCGAGCGCCCGCCGGTCGGGGAAGTGGCGGTAGAGGGTTCCGACGCCCAGCCCGGCCGCGTCGGCGATCTCGCACATGGGCACGTCGGGGCCGCGTTCGGCGAACAGCCGCACGGCTTGCGTGACGATCCGCTCGCGGTTGCGCACCGCGTCGGCCCGCATGACCGGCCTCCTCCCAAAACGGAATGTCGGGTTCATCTTATGCTACGTTCGCGGCAGAAGGTGAATCTGACATTCCGGTTGGAGGCGGCATGCGGATCGGGCTCTACGCGACCAGTGCGACGGGACTCGAGGGGATCGTCGGGGACATCGCGGCGGCCGAGCGGCTCGGGCTGGACAGCGCGTTCTTCCCGCAGCTGACGGCGTGGGACGCGCTGACCGTCGCGGCCGTCGCCGGTCAGCGGGTCCCGCGGATCGGGCTGGGCACGGCGGTCGTGCGGACGTTCGCCCAGCACCCGTTGGCGCTGGCCGGTCAGGCGCTGACCGCCCAGGCGGCTACCGGCGGGCGGCTGACGCTGGGAATCGGGCCGAGCCACCGCGAGATCGTCGAAGGCGGCTACGGGCTTTCCTACGACCGGCCCGCGCGGCACGTCCGCGAATACCTGCAGGCTCTGAACCCGTTGCTGCGCGGGGAAACCGTCGATTTCCGCGGGGAGACGCTCTCGGCGGCGGGGTTGGTCGAGGTGCCCGGAGCCGAGCCGCCTCCGGTGCTCGTGTCCGCGCTCGGTCCGATGATGCTCGCCATCGCGGGGGAGCTGGCCGACGGCACGGTGACCGTGTGGGCCGGCCCGGAGGTGCTGGGCGAGGTCGTCGTCCCGAAGATCACCGACGCCGCGAGCCGCGCCGGTCGGCCTGCTCCGCGCGTGGTCGCGACGGCCATGTTTTCGGTGACGGCGGCCCCGGACCGCGTCCGGGACGACATCCGCGCCCGGTTCGGCGGTGCGGGGGAGTTCGCGAGCTACCGGCGGCTGCTGCGGCAGCAGGGCAAAGCCGGGATCGAAGACACCGTGACCGCCGGTACCGAAGACCTGGTGGCCGCCACGGCCCGCCGGTTCGCCGAGGCGGGAGTCACGGACCTGCTGATCAGCCCGGTCGGCACCGACGAAGAACGGCGGCGCACGCTGGCGTTCGTCGCGCGCCTGTCCTGATCGTCCTGGCGCACCTGCTTTCAGGATGTGGACGCGCTGGGTTCGCGGCGCCGCGGCGCGGAGCATGTGGCACGTGATGAAACGACTGCTCGATGCACTGGGACGGGCGTTCACGGGGGTCGGCTGGGTGCTGGTGCCGCCGGTGCCGCCGTTCGAACCGGGCTTCGCCGTGCCGATGCCGCGGCGGACGGCGGACGACCCGCGAGTGCCGTTGTCGAAGCGCGAGCGGGAGGCGTTCCGGCGCATCGTGTCGGGCTGAGGTCCAGGATCTGGAACCCGGCGCCGCCGCGTTGACCGGGCTCGGCCCGGCTCCATAAGGTCTGGGGGTCAGCGAAAAGCGTCCCGGATGCTTTTCTCCCCATTCTTTCCGGAGCAGGTGTTCTCATGCCCGAATCCGTCTGGGTCGCCCAGTCTGATCCGCGGGTCCGGCCATTGCTCGCCGACCTGGCCCGCGAATATTCGACCCGTTACCACCGCGCGCTCGACGACGTCCACCTCGAACTCCGCGAATACCCCGCGCGGCGGTTCGCGGCGCCGGAAGGCGGACTGCTGCTGCTCGTCCGAAACGGCCACGCCGTCGCGGGCGGCGCCTTCCAGCGCCACGACGACGAGACCGCCGAGCTCAAGCGGATCTGGACCCACCGGGCGCATCGCGGCACCGGGCTCGCCCGGCGTGTCGTCGCCGAGCTGGAGTTCGAGGCCGCGCGCCGCGGGTACAGCCGGATCTTCCTCACCACCGGCCCGAACCAGCCCGAGGCACGGGGCCTCTACCTGGCCACCGGTTACACGCCGCACTTCGACGTCGACGCGGTGCCCGCCACGCGCCTGCCGTTCTCGAAAGCGCTTACCGTCCCGGTGGGGGCGAGGTGACCAGCGACCTCGGTACCCGTCCCGCGCCCGCCGCGGCGCCGGAGGAGTCGCTCAAGATCGTGCCCGCGCGGCGTCCGATGACCTGGGTGGCCGCCGCCGTCGTCGCCGTGCTCGTCGCGATGGCCGGGCACGCGCTGGTGACCAACAAGGCGTTCGACTGGCCGACCTTTTCCCGGTTCGTCTTCCAGAAATCGATCCTGGAAGCGGTCGCGCTGACCCTGGAGCTCACGTTGTTCGGGGTCGTCGCGGGATTCCTGCTGGGCACGGTTCTGGCGTTGATGCGCATTTCCCGCAACCCGCTCCTCCGGGCGGTGAGCTGGACTTACACGTGGATCTTCCGGTCGGTCCCGCTCATTCTGCAGCTGCTGTTCTGGTACAACCTCGCGATCCTGTACAACGAGATTTCCTTCGGCGTCCCGTTCGGGCCGTCGTTCGTCTCGGTCGGGACGATGAGCCTGATCCCGCCGTTCCTCGCCGCCGGCCTCGGGCTCGCGCTGCACCAGGGTGCCTACGCCGCGGAGATCGTGCGCGCCGGGTTCCTCTCGGTCGACGCCGGGCAGCGCGAAGCCGCGGCGGCGCTGGGCATCCCGGCCGGACGGCAGTTCCGCCGGATCGTGCTGCCGCAGGCGATGCGCACGATCGTGCCGACCGCGGCCAACGAGATCGTGGGGCTGTTGAAGGCGACGTCGCAGGTGTACGTGATGGCGTTGCCGGAGCTGTTCTACCAGGTCCAGGTGATCTACACGCGCAGCGGCCGGGTGATCCCGCTGCTGCTCGTGGCCACCGCCTGGTACCTCGCGCTGACCACCGTGCTGTCGGTCGCGCAGTACTACGTCGAACGCCACTTCGGCCGCGGCGCCCAGCGCACGCTGCCGCCGACACCGCTGCAGCGCCTTCGCGCGATCTGGGGGCGGCCATGACCGCGGACTACATGGTGGACGTGCGCGGCGTGCACAAGAGCTTCGGTGCCCTGACCGTGCTCGACGGCGTCGACCTCCAGGTGCGACCGGGGGAGGTCACCGTCCTCTTGGGACCGTCCGGGTCCGGGAAGTCGACGCTGCTGCGGCTGATCAACCACCTCGAGCGCGCCGACCGCGGCTTCATCAGCGTCGGCGGCGAGCTGATGGGGTACCGCCGCTCCGGCAACCGCCTGCACGAGCTGAAGGAGCGGGACATCCTCAAGCAGCGCACCCGGATCGGGTTCGTCTTCCAGAACTTCAACCTCTTCGGGCACCTGACCGTGCTGGAGAACGTCGTCGAGGCGCCGATCTCGGCCCAGCGCCGCCCGCGTGCGGAAGCCGAGGGCAAGGCCCGCGAGCTGCTCGCCCGCGTCGGGCTCGAGGACAAGGTGTCCGAGTACCCGAGGCGGCTGTCCGGCGGGCAGCAGCAGCGGGTCGCGATCGCGCGGGCGCTGGCACTGGAACCGGACGTCCTGCTCTTCGACGAACCCACGTCGGCACTCGACCCCGAGCTGGTCGGTGAAGTCCTGGAAGTCGTCCGGGACCTCGCGAAAGCGGGCACGACCATGGTCGTCGTCACCCACGAGCTCGGCTTCGCCCGCGAAGTCGCCGACAACGTCGTGTTCCTCGACGAAGGGCGGGTGGTCGAACAGGGCCCGCCCGCCGAAGTACTCGACCACCCCCGGCACGCCCGCACGCGGGCCTTCGTCGAAAAAGTCCTTTGAGGAGAGTCATGAGGCTGAGAACCCTTTTGCTGGCTTCGGTGTTCGCGCTCGCCGCGTGCGGCAGCCCGGAGGCGGCCACCACCGCGCCGGCGGACCAGCCGGGCGGCGTCAACATCACTGCGAACCAGAACCGCGTCCGGGCGCAGAAAGTCGACGCGATCGCCGCGCTCGTTCCGGCCGACATCCGGTCCCGCGGCACGCTGGTGGCCGGGACCACAGGCAACGGCACCCCGCCGCTGTCGTTCCGCGCCGACGACGACAAGACGCTGATCGGCGTCGAGCCCGACCTCGCGCAGCTGGTGGCCGACGTGCTCGGGCTGAAGCTCGACCTGCGGGCCTCGTCCTGGGAAAACCTGTTCCTGTCGGTGGAGAACCGCCAGTTCGACGCCGGGTTCTCGAACATCACGGTGACCGAGGAGCGCAAGGACAAGTACGACTTCGCCACCTACCGCAAGGACACGATCGCGTTCGAGGTCAAGAACGAGAAGAACGTCACGGTGAAGGACGCGAAGGACATCGCCGGGCTCACCGTCGGCGTCGGCGCGGGGACCAACTAGGAGCAGATCCTGCTGCGCTGGGACCAGCAGAACCGGACGGCCGGGCTCGCCCCGGTGAAGTTCCAGTACTACCAAACGACCTCCGACTACTACCTGGCGCTGCAGTCCGGCCGCATCGACGCCTACGTCGGCCCCAACCCGACGTCGGCCTACCACGTGGCGGTGGAGGGCAAGACGAAGATCGTCGGCACGGTCTCCGGCGGCGGCACGATCGAGGCCGACATCGCGGCGATGACGAAGAAGGACAACGGCTTCGTGAAGGCGCTGCAGCAGGCTCTGGACACGGTGATCAAGAACGGTCAGTACGCGGAGGTCCTGAAGCGCTGGAACCTCGCGTCGGAGGCACTGCCGGCGTCGGAGGTCAATCCGCCGGGCCTGCCCCGGAAGTGACCGGCTCGCGGTCGGCCGCGCCCCAGGACTCGAAGTAGACGGTGCTCGCCAGGTCCGGGCGCGCGGCGGGGCGGAAGTCGCGTTGCGTGGTGTAGGCGACGGCCAGCAGGCTGATCTGCTGCACGTCGTCCGGGATGCCGAGCACGGCGGCGACGTCCGCTTCGTGGTCCTGGAGGTGGTAGCCGCAGATCGAGCTGCCGAGGCCGCGGGCGCGCAGGGCGAGCTGGAAGCTCCAGATGGCCGGGTAGGCGGAGCCGAAGTACGCGGACTGGGAGAACGCGTCGGCCGGCGGGCGGCCGATCATGCAGGGGATGGCCAGCACCGGCACGCGTTCGAGGTTGTGGACGAGGTGCTGGGCGGATTCCAGCGCGCGGCGCTCGACGAGGTGGCCGTACTTCGCCCAGGCCGCCTCGGCCGTCATGCGGTTGTACCGGGCGATCTCGGCTTTCGTGCCTGCGTCCCGGACGAGGAGCCAGCGGAACTGCGCCGCCATGCTGCCCGCCGCCGGTGCCTGCTGGGCGATGCGGAGGCAGCCGTCCAGGACGTCCTGCGGGACGTCGCGGGTCAGGTCGAGCTTGCGGCGGACGGATCGGGTGGTCGTGAGCACGGTGTCGGCATCCATACTTACACTGTATGCGTACACTGTAAGTGTGTCACTGAACCGGGAGAAGATCCTCGACGCGGCCTTGCGGCTGGCCGACGAGCAGGGGATGGCCGCGCTGTCGATGCGCAAGGTCGCGACGGCGGTCGGCGTCGAGGCGATGTCGCTCTACAACCACGTGGCGAACAAGGGAGACCTGCTGGACGGCCTCACCGCGCGTGCCTTCGAGGAAGTGCCGCTCCCGGACCCCGCGCTGCCCTGGGACGCACGGCTGCGCTCGCTGGCCGAAGGACTGCACGCGAGCTTCACGCGGCATCCGGTCGTCGTCCGGGCGCTCGCCGCGCAGGACGCCAACCCGCGCTCCACCGGGGCCCTGCGGGTGATCGACGCGCTCCTGCGCGCCCTGCTCGACGCGGGCCTGGACGAGCACGCCGCGGCGCGTGCCTACCGGTCGCTGCTGGGCATGCTGTTCGGCTCGGTGCTCACCGGGACGGCCGGGGCCGGGGTGAAGGCCGAGCGGGCCGAGCCGGTGGGGGCGTGGTTCCGCCGGATGGTGACGGCCGAGGAGCTGCCGAGCCTGCACCGCGCGCTGCCCGCGCTGGAGGCGGGCGACTGCGTCCAGGATTTCGAGTACCAGCTCGACCTGCTCATCGGCGGGCTCACCCGCTGATCGCCGCCGCGTAGTCGGACAGGGTCGCGCGGTCGGGGAGCTTCGTCTTCGTCATCAGGCTCGACACGTGCTTTTCCACCGTCTTCGGGGAAATCAGCAGGCGCCGGGCGATGTCGGTGTTGCCCAGCCGGTGGACCAGCAGCCGGAAGACGTCGTACTCCCGCACCGTGACACCGGCGTCGCGCAGCTCGCGCGGGAGGCGGTGGAGGCCGGGGCGGCGTTGCCGGACGGCTTCCCCGGCTCGGCGCAGCAGCGTCCGGCAGGCTCCGGCGACGACGGGGACAGCCGCTTCGTGGAAGTACTCCTCCGCCGCTCGCAGCCACGGGACCGGGTCGCCCCAGCCGTCGGCCAGTGCCGCTTCGGCGACGAGCCGGGCGCCGAGGTGCGTGGCCATCCGGTACGGGTGCGCCGCTTCCCGGGCCTCCTTCGCCGCGGTTTCGGCGCCGGGGGTGTCGCCGTGACGGCCGTGCGACACCGCCTGAGCCAGCGCGGTGAACTGCCGGTTCCAGCGCAGGCGGCTCGCGGGGGCCG
>NZ_JAAGNB010000753.1:0-1385 GCF_010550475.1 Amycolatopsis sp. SID8362 | reverse complement strand
GGTCGGCGTCGCCTCGGGTGGGTTGCTGGTCGGCGTCGCCGCGGCCGGTGAGCTGGCCCTGGTCGGTTTCGCCGCGAGCGGGGGCCTGGGCGGTGTCGCCCTGGGCGGGTTGCTGGCCGGCGTCGGCCTGGCCGGTGGACCGGCCCTGCTCGGCGTCGCTCCCGGTGGGGGCCTGGCCGGTGGCCTGGGCCTGGTCCGTGTGGGTCTGCGCGACGGCGGTGTGCGATGCCTCACCGGTGTCGCCCTCGGCCGGGGTAAAGGCCTCGGCGACCTTGAGGGCCACTTCCCTGGTCACGCTCGACTGTGCGCTGCGCACGCTTTCGCCCAGCTCGGCGAGCTTGGCGAGGATGTCCCGGCTGTGCGACTCGAGCAGCTTGGCCAGCGCGTGCACCCGGATCCGGGCGGGCAGGTCGGCCAGCGGGCCGCTCGTGGGTGTGGCGGGATTCCCGCCGGTGTGCTCGGCGGGTGTTTCCGCGTTCGACATGTTTCTCCTCCGCCCCCGGGCGCGTCTGCCGGTTCGCACCGGCAGGGACGCGGCCGCGCAGGGGCCCCTTTCTGTTCGTTCCGCCGTGGTGGTCACCAGCGGCGGGAATCCTTGCCCGACAACCGGGCGCCGCACCACCGCTTCCGGTGGGACGCAACCCGGTCAAAGGTCTGCTCGGCGGCGTGCGTGACCCACTCGCGGCCCCCGGGCCGCCCGCCACGTCGTCCAGCCGCCCGGTTCACGGGCGGCGACGCGCCGCGGGAGTTCATGCACATCACCGGGCCGAAACGCCGCGGGCAGCACCTCTCACGTGCGCCCCGCGGCCCAGCGGCCACCCCGAGTATCCCACACCGGGTGACCACTCCGGTGTACTCGGTACCTCCCGCAGGCGTCCGGGCGCGCCGCGAAGGCCACCGGCCGGGCGAACTTGGCCGCAGCGCTTGTCCACCGGGCACGGGGTGGCTACCGTGCGGCTCGGGGTGGCCGGATCGATCGCGCGCACCGGCACCCGCGGTACCTGCATTCCGGTGGGAGGTCCGGTGTCCCTGCTGGCGCGGCCGCTGCGGGCGGCCGTGTGCACCGTCCTGGTGCTTTCGGGGTGCGTCACCGCCGGCCCGGCGGTGGCCGACGAGCCCGGCTGCGCTCAAGGACGGTCGCTGCGCTACGTCGTCACCTTCGACCGCGGCACCAGCGAGGCTGCGGCTCGCGGGCAGATCAGTGACGCGTGCGGCGCCACCACCGTGTACTACCCCCAGATCGCCGTGGCGGTCGCGACCTCCGGCGACCCGGGCTTCGGCGCGCGGATCGGGCTCGACCGGGCGTTCAGCGCCCAGGCCGAGCGGCTGGCCGCGCAGCGCGCCACGGACCCGGTGAAACCCCAGCCCGCGCGGGCGGCGCTGCC
>NZ_JAAGNB010000702.1:0-6094 GCF_010550475.1 Amycolatopsis sp. SID8362 | reverse complement strand
GCTTCGGTGTCGGAACCCCGGGCCAGCGCGGCAAAGGCACGAGCGGGGGCCGCCGGGTCTTCGGCCGCCACCCACACCACCGGGCAACGCGCCGCCCGGACGTAGGCGGCGGCGAGGTGCGTCTTGCCCGCTCCGCCCCGGCCGAGCAGGACGCAGAACCGGCCGGTCCGGAACGTCTCGTCGATCTTCGCCAGCAGTGTGGCGCGCGGCACAGCGGCGACCGGCTCGCCCGGGACGGCGCCGGAGACGAACCGGGGACGCGGACGGCGCCGCGCCAGCACAACCGCCGTGACCAGCGCGATCACGACGACCGCGGCGCCGACGACGAGCCCGGTGATCATCCGGCCAGGCTAACCGCGCGCGCCGCGGGACGGCGGTTGCGGAAGGGTGATGCTTGACCCTCACGTCGCGTCAGGCAGCACCGTGGTCGTCGCAAGGGCCGAACGGCCGCCGAAAAGGAGGGGACAGATGGGGCATCCGGTGGGCAAGGTCGCCGCACTGGCCGGGATCACCGTCCGGACGCTGCACCACTACGACGAGATCGGCCTGCTCAGCCCGAGCGGGCGGACCGCGGCGGGGTACCGCAGCTACGCCGACGAGGACCTCGACCGGCTGCAGCGCATCCTGTTCTACCGGGAGCTCGGCTTTCCCCTCGAGACGATCGCGACCCTCGTCGACGACCCGGGCATCGACGCCGACGCGCACCTGGAACGGCAGCGGGAGCTGCTGGTGGCGCGGATCGGGGAGCTCGGGCGGATGGTCGCGGCCGTCGACCGCGTGATGGAGGCGAGAGCCATGGGCAACGCGTTGACGCCCGAAGAGAAGTTCGAAGTGTTCGGCGAGTTCCGCGAGCCGGACGGCTACGCGGAGGAAGCCGCCCGCCGGTGGGCGCACACCCCCGAGTGGCGGGGCGCGGCCACCCCGTCCAAGGAGGACCTGGCGGCCGGGGAGGCCGCCCGGAAGGAGTGGGTGGCGCGGCTCCACGCCGTCCTGGACGCCGGCGGCGCGCCGGACGGCCCCGAGGCCGGGGAGCTGGCCGAGGCACACCGGGAGATGCTGTCCCGCGTGATGGGCGAGTGCTCCTACGAGACGCAGCGGCGGATCGGGGCGCTGTACGTCACCGAGCCGGTGCAGCTGGAGTTCCTGGTCCGGGCCGATGAGCAGCGTCCGGGCGTCGGCGCGTTCATCCGCGACGCCATCGAAGCGAACGCGGCCCACCGGGAGGAATGACTCCGCCACGTGGGGGAGGAGTCCCACCGGGCGGGAGGGTGCGCGGGGCAGCGCTTACAGTCGGGGTATGCAGACTTGGTCATCGGTCGACGTGCCCCGCATCCCCGGCACCCCCCGCCCGCTGCGGCTCCACGACACGGCCACCGGGCAGATCCGCCCGACCGCGCCCGGCGCCACCGCCCGGATGTACGTCTGCGGCATCACGCCCTACGACGCGACGCATCTGGGGCACGCCGCGACGTACCTCGCCTTCGACCTGGTGAACCGGATCTGGCGGGACAACGGCCACGACGTCCACTACGTGCAGAACGTGACGGACATCGACGAGCCGTTGCTGGAGCGCGCCGAGCGGGACAAGGACGACTGGGTCGTGCTCGGCATGCGCGAGACGGCGCTGTTCCGCGAGGACATGACCGCGTTGCGGGTGGTCCCGCCGCAGCAGTTCGTCGGCGCGGTGGAGAGCATCCCGGAGATCGTCGAGGTCATCGCCAAGCTGCTCGCCAACGGCGCCGCCTACCGGGCGGACGACCCGGAGTTCCCCGACATCTACTTCGACCACTCGGCGACCGGCAAGTTCGGCTACGAGTCGAACTACGACGAGCCGACCATGGCGAAGTTCTTCGCCGAGCGCGGCGGCGACCCCGACCGCCCCGGCAAGCGCCACCCGCTCGACGCGCTGCTGTGGCGTGTCGCCCGTGACGGCGAGCCGTCGTGGGAGTCCGAGCTGGGCCCGGGCCGTCCCGGCTGGCACATCGAGTGCAGCGCGATCGCGGTCAACCGGCTCGGCCTCGGGTTCGACCTACAGGGCGGCGGCTCCGACCTGATCTTCCCGCACCACGAGTACAGCGCGGCGCACGCCGAAGCCGTGGCCAAGGACGGCCCGTTCGCCCGCCACTACGTCCACGCCGGGATGATCGGCCTCGACGGCGAGAAGATGTCCAAGTCCCGCGGCAACCTGGTGTTCGTCTCGCGGCTGCGGGCCGACCAGGTCGACCCGGGCGCGATCCGGCTGGCCCTGTTCGCCGGCCACTACCGCGCCGACCGGCCCTGGACGGACTCGCTGCTCGCCGAAGCCGAGACGCGGCTGGCGCGCTGGCGCGAAGCCGTCTCGCTGGCCACCGGGCCGTCCGCCGAGGCGACGATCGCGCGGCTGCGCGACCACCTGTCCGACGACCTCGACACCCCGAAGGCCCTCGCCGCCATCGACGCGTGGGCGACCGAGGCCCTGCGCCGCGACGGCACGGACCCCACGGCCCCGGGCCTGATCCGCATCGCGGTCGACGCCCTCCTCGGCATCGCCCTCTGAAACCTGCTCAAGGGCCGCACTTTCACGTGAAAGTGCGGCCCTTGAGCGTATAACGACCTATACTGCGGCGGGGTGGCCGTCGGCCAGTTGCAGGTGGTCGCCGGACCAGTCGCGGCGCAGCCAGCGGTCGTGGGACGCGATGACGACCGCGCCCGGCGCCGTTTCGAGCGCCGCGAACAGCTCTTCCGCCAGGGTCAGCGAAATGTGGTTCGTCGGCTCGTCCAGCAGGAGGACGTCCGGCGGTTCGGCGAGCAGGATCGCCAGCGCCAGCCGCCGCCGCTGGCCGACCGAAAGCGCGCCGACGGGCTGCCGCAGGTCCCGGGACGCCAGCAGGCCGAGCCGGCTCAGCGGGGGAGCGTCCTCGCCGAGGGTGTCCCGGTAGACGCGGGCCGCGGTCCGCTCCGGCTCGTCGAAGGCGACGTCCTGCTCCAGCATCCCGACCCGCACGCCGTGTCCGAAGTGGACCGTTCCGGTGGCGGGCGCCAGCCGCCCCGCCAGCACCGAGAGCAGCGTCGACTTCCCCGCGCCGTTCCCGCCGGTGACGAGCAGCCGCGCCGACCCCTCGACGTCCAGCCGCGGCAGGCTCAGCCGGCCCGGGACTTCCAGCGCGCGCACCGAAATCGCCGGTCCCTCGCCGGCCGCCCGGCCGGTGAGCTCCGCCCGGAACCGCAGCGGCGCCGGGGGTTTGCGGACCTGGTCGCGTTCCAGGTTCTCCAGCCGCTGCTCGGCGTCGCGCACCCGCCGCGAGATCGTCTTCTGGACGCGCGCGCCCTTGAAGTGGTGGATGAACTTGTCGTTGTCGCGCGGACCGCGGCCGTAGGCGACGTTCCGCGCGGTGACCGCGACGGTCTCCCGCAGCTCCTTCAGCTCCTCCTGTTCTTCGGCGTAGCGCTGCTCCCACCGCGCGCGCTCGGCCTTCTTGTGGCCGAGGTAGTCGGAGTAGCTGCCGCCGTAGCGGACCGCGCCGCCCGCCTGCCGGTCCGCCGCGGCCGGATCGAGGTCGACGATGTCGGTGCAGACGGCGTCGAGGAACACCCGGTCGTGCGACGACAGCACGACGATCCCGGTCAGCTCGGCGAGGTGGCGTTCGAGGAACGCCATCGCCGGGTCGTCGAGGTGGTTGGTCGGCTCGTCCAGCAGGAGCGTCGCCGGCTGCCGGACGAGCAGCGCGGCCAGCCCGAGCCGGGACCGCTGCCCGCCCGAGAGCGTGCCGAGCCGCCGGTCCGGTTCGACGCCGCCGAGGCCGAGCCCGTCGCAGACGAGCTTCGCGCGGCGGTCGGCGTCCCAGAGGTCGTGGACCTGAGCCCACTCCAGGACGCGGCCGTACTCCTCGAGCACGGCTTCGTCGTCGGGCCGGTCGGTCATCGCCGCGGTCAGCTCGTCGAGGCGGGCCGCGGCGGCGCGGATCTCGGCGAGGGCGTCGTCGAGCACGTCGGCGAAGGTCGCGTCCGCGGCGAAGGGCAGCTCCTGCAGCAGGAACCCGACGTCGGGGCCGCGGAGCACCTCGCCGGAGCGCGGTTCTTCGAGCCCGGCGAGCAGGCGCAGCAGGGTGGACTTACCGCTGCCGTTCTCGCCGACGAGGCCGAGCCGCTGCCCGGCCGACGCGGTCAGCGAGACGCCGTCGAGCACCACGCGGGTGCCGTAGCCGAAGACGACGTCCTTGGCCTGCAAGGGAAAGAGGGTTGACATTGCGCATCACCGGGCCCAATGAGAAGAAGCGGAAATCCCGCCGGGCGTCGTGGCACGCGGGAGCGTCGGGCTCGACCGGGTGCCGCCTCGGAAGCGGGATGGGCGCGGTTCAGTTCTTCATAGTGAGGACAAGTTAACGCAACAACCGTAGAGTTAGTCAACGGGTTATGGCCTGCGTCACATCCGGCAGATCGACGGTCGACCGCTCGGCGGCCGCGGTGCCGTCGGTCAGGAACTCGAGCAGGGCCGTCAGCTGGCGGCGGTCGAAGCGCGCGAGCCGCTCGCCGACGAACCGGGCCATCGGCGCGTAGAGCTCGGCGAGTTCGGCCATCCGGTCGGGCAGCGGCCGGACGACGAGCCGGCGCCGGTCGGCCGGGTCGGGCGCGCGCTCGGCCAGCCGGTGCAGCGCCATCCGGTCGAGCAGGCGCGTGAACGCCCCCGTCGACATCCCGAGCAGGCCGGCCAGCTCGGTCGGGGAGTCGCTGACGCCGCCGTGGAGCAGGTGCAGGCAGTGCAGCTCGGTCGGGGTCACGCCCATCCGCTCGGCGACCGCGGCGTGGAAGAGCGCGGTCGAGCCCACGAACCGGGGGAGGGCGAGGGCGGCGGCGGTGGCGAGTTCGCGCTGGTCGGGCAACGTCCATCCAAGGTCGGGTCACGGCGCAGTCACTGCCCTGGGCAGCTGCTGCGTGGCGAACGATAGCGCAGCCGGTTGACAAAGCCGCAGGCGGGACCAAGTATAAAAGAACACTTTCGAAACAACTCTTTCAGAACCGGGGTGACCGATGGCCGGGCTGCCGCCGCGCAAGCGGATCGAGGACGTCGAGCTGCTGCGCGCGCTGGCGCACCCGCTCCGGTCGGCGCTGCTCAACCACCTGACCGCCGTCGGCCCGCGCACCGCGAGCGAGTGCGCGGAGGCGGTCGGCTCGACGGCGTCCAACTGCAGCTGGCACCTGCGGCAGCTCGCGCAGTACGGGCTCGTCGAGCGCGCCGACGCCGAAGACGGCCGCGAACGCCCGTGGCGCGCCCGCCAGGTCGGGCTCGAGGTGGGGGAGCTGGCCGATGACCCGGCCCACCGCGCCGCGCAGCTCGGGGTGGTCGGCGCGACGCTGAGCCACGAGCAGGAGCTGACCCAGCGGTACCTGGACTCCCTCGACGACCTCGACCCCGCCTGGCGCGCCGCGACCGGGATGTCGACCTACGCGCTGCGCGTCACCCCCGCGGAGCTGACCCGGCTGACCGAGGCGATCGACGCGCTGGTCCGGCCCTATGTCGGTGCGATACGGACCGACGCGCCGTCCGACGCGGGATCGGTGCACCTCGGCCTCCGCGCGTTCCCGCGCATCGAGCACTCGGGCAAGGCGGAGGCGTGAAACAGCTGCTGGGGGTGCCCGCGTTCGCGCGGCTGTGGGTGGCGGCGTTCTTCGGCGAGACGGCCGAGTGGATGCTCCAGGTGGCGCTGCCGGTCTACGTCTTCCAGCGCACCGGCTCCGCCGCGACGACGGCGTTGAGCATCGTGCTCGGCCTGCTGCCCGCGGTGCTGCTGAGCCCGGTCGCCGGCGTCGTCGCCGACCGGTGGAACCGCCGCGCGGTGCTGTTCGGCGTCTGCTGCGGGCTCGCCGTCGTCGCGCTCCCGCTGCTGGCCGAGCCCGCTGTCCCGGTGGTCTACGCCGTGATGGCCGCCCAGGCGGCGCTGGCGTCGGTGTTCGAGCCGGCGCGCAACGCGCTCGTCCCGGAGCTGGTCGGCGTCGCCGACGTGACCGGGGTCAACGGCCTGATGAGCGTCAACGGCAGCGTCGCCCGGCTCGCCGGGGGCTGGGCGGGCGGCGCGCTGCTGGGCTTCGGCGGGCTCGCCGACGTGATCACGGGCTA
>NZ_JAAGNB010000643.1:0-4361 GCF_010550475.1 Amycolatopsis sp. SID8362 | reverse complement strand
GCGCGGGTCGAGGGCACCGCCGCGCCCGGCTGCCAGCGGCCCTCGCGGATGGCCGCGCGGATCGCCGCCGCGAGGCCGCTCCGGCCGGTCGACGGCTGCCAGTCGAGGTGGACGTCGAGCCCGGAACTGGACCACGGATCTGCCATGTCACTGGACCATACCCGTGGACCAGTTCGGGCTAGCGTGAACACCATGACCAAGCGAATCGGACTCGGGGGCGCCCCCGAGCTCTACCAGGCGATGGCGAACCTCCAGGCCGAGGTCAACAAGGCCGGGGCCAACGCCGGGCTCGACCCGAAGCTGCTCGAACTGGTGAAGACCCGCGCGTCGCAGATCAACGGCTGCGCGTTCTGCCTCGACATGCACTCCCGCGACGCCCTGGAGCTGGGCGAGTCACCGCGGCGGCTGTTCGTCCTCGACGGCTGGCGCGAGACCGACCTGTTCACCGAGCAGGAGCAGGCCGCGCTCGCCCTCACCGAGGCGATGACGAAGCTGTCCGCGACCCAGACCGTGCCGGACGACGTCTACGAGCAGGCGGTGCGGGTGCTCACCGAAGACCAGTACCGCGCGGTGGCGTGGGAGATCATCGCGATCAACAGCTGGAACCGGATGACCATCACCAGCCACACGCCGCTGCCGAAGCGCGACTCGTGAGCGCCGCCGCGCTCAAGGCGCTGCACGTCCCGGGCAAGCCGCTCGTGCTGCCGAACGCCTGGGACGCCGACACCGCCAAGCTCGTCGAAGCCGCCGGGTTCGCGGCCGTCGCGACCAGCTCGGTCGCCGTCGCGGCCGCGCTCGGGTTCGCTGACGGGGAGCAGGCGCCGGCGGACGAGATGTTCGCCGCCGCCGCGCGGATCGCCAAGGCGGTCGGCGTGCCGGTGACCGTCGACGCCGAGTCGGGCTACGGCCTCTCCGGTGCCGAGCTGGCCGGACGGCTGTCCGACGCCGGCGCGGTGGGCTGCAACTTCGAGGACACCGACCACGCCACCGGCGAGGTGCGGCCGGTCGCCGAACAGGCGGAGCGGATCGCCGCTCTCCGGGAAGCCGCGGGCGACGGCCTGGTGATCAACGCCCGGGTCGACTCCTTCCGCGGCGTCGACCCGAAAGAGGCGCTCGCCGCCGGCGTCGCCAGGGCGAAGGCCTACCTCGAGGCGGGCGCCGACTGCGTCTACCCGATCCACCTGCGCACCCCCGAGCTGATCGCGGAGTTCACGCAGGGGGTCGGCGGCGCCGTCAACGCGCCCGCGTGGCCGGGCGGTCCCGGTCTCGAAGGCCTCGCCGAACTGGGGGTGGCGAGGATTTCGCTCGGCGGCGGGCTGTGGCAGTACGCCCGCAAGCAGCTCGAGGCGACGCTCGCCGGGGTCGCCGAAGGCAAGCTGCCGTACTGACCCCGGAAATGGCCGAAGGCCGCCGCGAGGGTGACTCACGACGGCCTTCGGTGTCTCGGGTGGTCAGTGCGCGACGGCCTTCTCGGCACCCGCGCCGGTCAGCGACCGGACCTCCATCTCGGCGTACTTCTTCTCGTCGTGCTCCTTGGACAGGACGGTGCCCAGCCAGCCCAGGAAGAACGCGACCGGGATCGAGACGATGCCCGGGTTGCTCAGCGGGAACCAGGCGAAGTCGGCGTTCTTGAACATCGACGTGCTCTTCCCCGACACCGCCGGCGAGAAGACGATCAGGACGATCGTGATGGCCAGGCCGCCGTAGATCGACCAGAGCGCGCCCTGGGTGTTGAACCGCTTCCAGAACAGCGAGTACAGGATCGTCGGCAGGTTCGCCGACGCCGCCACCGCGAACGCCAGCGCCACCAGGAAGGCGACGTTCTGCCCGTTGGCCAGGATGCCGCCGCCGATCGCGAGGGCGCCGATCACCAGCGCGGTGATCCGGGCGACCTTCACCTCGGCGTCCGGCGACGTCTTGCCCCGTTTGACGACGTTCGCGTAGACGTCGTGCGCGAAGGACGCGGACGCCGTGATGGTCAGGCCCGCGACCACCGCGAGGATCGTGGCGAACGCGACCGCGGAGATCAGGCCCAGCAGCACCGGGCCGCCCAGCTCCAAGGCGAGCAGCGGGGCCGCGGAGTTCACGCCGCCGGGCGCCTTCTTGATCGTGTCCGGCCCCACCAGCGCGCCGGCGCCGTAGCCGAGGACCAGCGTGAACAGGTAGAACACGCCGATCAGCACGATCGCCCAGACCACCGAGCGACGCGCGTCGCGGGCGGTCGGCACGGTGTAGAAGCGCATCAGGACGTGCGGCAGGCCCGCCGTGCCGAGGACCAGCGCGATGCCGAGCGACAGGAAGTCCAGTTTGGACGTTCCGTTGGTGCCGTACTGCTTGCCCGGGCCGAGCAGCGTCTGGCCGGCCTTGCCCGCCTTGTCGACGGCGGCCTGCAGCAGGCTGGAGAAGTTGAAGCCGTACTTGCCCAGCACCCACAGCGTCATCGCGAGCGCGCCGACGATGAGCAGCGCGGCCTTGATGATCTGCACCCAGGTGGTGCCCTTCATGCCGCCGATCAGCACGTAGGCGATCATGATCACGCCGACGACGGCGATGACCAGCGCCTGCGCCCCGGAACCTTCGACGCCCAGCAGCAGCGCGACGAGGCCGCCGGCGCCCGCCATCTGCGCCAGCAGGTAGAAGAACGACACGGCCAGCGTCGAGGTCGCGGCGGCGGCCCGCACCGGGCGCTGCTTCATGCGGAACGCGAGCACGTCGCCCATCGTGAACTTGCCGGTGTTGCGCAGCAGTTCCGCGACCAGCAGCAGCGCGACGAGCCACGCGACCAGGAAGCCGATGGAGTAGAGGAAGCCGTCGTAGCCGTTGATCGCGATGGCGCCCGCGATGCCGAGGAACGACGCCGCCGACAGGTAGTCACCCGAGATCGCGATGCCGTTCTGCGGACCGGTGAACGCGCGCCCGGCGGCATAGTAGTCCGACGCCGTCTTCGAGTTGCGGCTGGCGCGGAACACGATCACCAGCGTGATGATCACGAAGAGGGCGAAGATGCCGATGTTGAGGAGCGGGTTGCTGCCCTCGACGCTCGCGGCAAGTGTCGCGGTCATGCCTGCTCCTTCTCGATGTCCTCACGGATCTTCTCGGCGACCGGGTCGAGCTTCCGGTTGGCGTAGCGCACGTACAGGCCGGTGATGACGAACGTCGAGACGAACTGCAGCAGGCCGAAGACCAGCCCGACGTTGATGTTGCCGACCAGCTTCGTGCTCATGAAGCCGTGCGCGTAGTCGGCGAGCAGCACGTACAGCAGGTACCAGAGGAGGAACAGCGCCGTCATGGGGAAGACGAACCGGCGCAGGCGGCTGCGCAGCTCGCGGAACTCCGTGCTGTCGTGGGCGTGTTCCCACACGGTCTCAGACGTTTCCGGGGGCCCGCCGCCGGTGTCCGTCGTGCTCATCGCTGCTCCTCGCGACGCTGCGGAAAGTGACGTGCGACACCGTAGGGACGTGTGAGTCCCTCGTGAAGATTCAGCGGCTCAACAGCCGGGCCAGACGACGAACGGTTGACGAACGGTCGCGCGGTCCCGACGAACGGGGTTCGTCCAGGTGCAACCGGAGCATCGCCGCCGTCGACCAGGTGGGGGGCCTGCCCCGCAGGGAGACCAACGCCATTACGCCGAACGCCAGCGGTACCGACCAGGGTGCCGGTTGCTGCACCAAGATCGCCACCCAGCCGTGCAGGTCCGGGCCGGCGAGGGCGAACAGGATCGAGCCCGACGACGCGACGAGCCCGGTCAGCACCCCGGCGATCCCGCCCGACGCGGTCAGCCGCGGCCACCAGATGCCGAGCACGAGCAGCGGGCAGAACGTCGACGCCGCCACGGTGAAGCCCCACGTGACGAGCACCCCGGCGTCGAGCTCGGCCGAGCGCAGCGCCAGCAGCACCATGATCGCGGCGACGCCGAACACGGCGATCCGCAGCCGTCGCAGCCCGCCGGGGACGAGGTCGTGCGCGATGGCGCCGGACATCACCAGCAGCAGGCCGAGCGACGTCGCCAGGAACGCGGCGAACGCGCCCGCGGTGAGCAGCGCCGTGAAGAGGCCACCGGCCCAGCCTCTGTCCACTTGGTACGGCAGCGCGACGACGACGGTGTCCGTGGCGCCGGAGAGGTACAGCCCGGGCACGAGCACCCGGCCGAGCACGCCGTAGACGCCGGGGAAGAGGTAGAAGACGCCCAGCAGGGCCACGGTGATCGCGGCGGTGCGGCGCGCGGCGCGGCCGTCCGGGCTGGTGTGGAAGCGCATGAGCACGTGCGGCAGGCCCATCGTGCCGAGCATCGTCGCGATGAGCACCGCCCAGGTGCCGAGCAGCGGGTAGCCCTCGTCGCCGAGGTCGAGCAGCGGCCGCTG
>NZ_JAAGNB010000592.1:0-5193 GCF_010550475.1 Amycolatopsis sp. SID8362 | reverse complement strand
AGGTCGAGCGCGCGGGCGGCACCGTCGTCGAGAACGCCCGCGCGACCGCCGTGCACGGGCAGACCGTCCGCACCTCGCGCGGCGACGTCGTGGCGGGCGAAGTCGTCGTCGCCACCCACTACCCCGTGCTCGACCGCGGTCTCTACTTCGCCCGGCTCGAACCGGTGCGCGACCTCGTCGTCGCGGGCCCGGCGGCCGGGAACGCCCCGCCGTCGGGCATGTTCCTCGACGCCGACACGCACCACTCCGTGCGCGGGTACACCGAGCAGGGCACGCCGATGGTGCTCGCGGGCGGCGAGCACTACCGCGTCGGCGCGCACGTCAACGTCGAACGGCGGTATCAGCGGCTGGCGGACTGGGCCGGCGAGCACGCCGGGCTGCACCGGGTGACCCACCGCTGGTCCGCGCACGACCTGTCCACTGTGGACCTGCTGCCGTACGTCGGCCGCTACCTGCCGGGGACGAAAAACCTGTGGGTGGCCACCGGATTCGGCCAGTGGGGCATGACCGGCGGCACCGCGGCCGGGCACATTCTGGCCGCGCGGATCCTCGGCGAGCCGCACCCGGCCGCGGACCTGTTCGACCCCAACCGCTTCGACGCCCGCTCGGTGCCCACCCTGGCGCAGGACAACCTCACGGTGGCGAAGTACCTGGTCGGCGACCACGTCGCGGCGTTGTGGCGCGCGGAAAAGCTCGACGACCTCCGGCCCGGCGAGGCCGCGGTCCTGCGCGTGGGCGGCGAGCTGGTCGCCGCCCACCGCGACGAAGCCGGGCAGCTGCACACCGTCGGCGCGCACTGCACCCACCTCGGCTGCCTGGTTTCCTTCAACGACGCGGAAAAGACGTGGGACTGCCCGTGCCACGGCTCCCGCTTCGGCGTCGACGGCGAGGTCGTCCAGGGCCCCGCCGTCCGCCCGCTGCGCCGCGGTTAACCCGAAGCGAGCTTCTTGCCGGCGTCGTAGAGCAGGTGCAGGGCGTCGGCCACGCCGATCGCGGTCAGCACCGTGGCCGCCAGGCGCGTCGGCCGCGGCGCCACGACCAGGCCCGCGGCCAGGCCGGTGCCGATCCACACGTCCAGGCAGAACGGGCAGGACACGAGTTCGCCCACGGCGTGCCCGGCGTGGCTCCGCCCGGGCACGGACTCGTTCAGCTCGTCCTCACCGGCCGGCTCTTCGTACTTCGTGAACGGCGCGCGCAGCGGGCTGGTGATGGCGGCCTTGGCGAGCATGCGGCCCGCCTTGAAGGTCGCGGTGCCCAGCAGGACCGTGTCACCGGCGCCGAAGCGGCGTGGCAACCGGGCGCCGGAAGCCCGGCCGAGCGCCGTCAGCGCGCCGACGAAGGCGCCGTACGCCCCCATCGCGCCGAGGTACCCGGCGAGCGGCCGGTCGGCTTCCCCGGCGTACCGGCGCTGGACCCGCTTCGCCTTGGCGGCGACCTCTTCGACGACGCTGGTTGCGGTGGTCATCCGTGCTCCTTCCGGTGCTTTCCCGACGCGTACCCGCGCGGGCGCGCGGCAATCATGGTTGCCGGGTACTCCCGGCGGGTACTTCGCGGCGATGGGACGCACCCGGCTCCGGCGCAGTGACCTGCGCGGCCCCGGCATCCGGCGGATCCGCCGCGGCCGGGGCTTCTCCTACGTCCTGCCCGACGGCTCACCGGTCACCGACGAGGAGCTGCTCGCGCGGATCAAGGACCTGGTCATCCCGCCTGCCTGGCGGGACGTGTGGATCTGCCCGCACCCGAACGGGCACGTCCAGGCGGTCGGCACCGACGTCGCCGGGCGGCGCCAGTACCGCTACCACGACCAGTGGCGGCGCGACCGCGACGAGGAGAAGCACGACCGCGTCCTGGCGATGGCCCGGCGGCTTCCCGGGTGGCGCGAGTCGGTGGCGGCCGACCTGGCCGGCCGCGGCCTGACCAGGAAACGCGTCCTGGCGGCGGCGCTGCGCATGCTCGACCGGGGCATCTTCCGCACCGGCGGCGAGGAGTACGCGGAGGAGAACGGCACCCACGGCGTCGCGACGCTGCTGCGCGAGCACGCCTCCGTGCGCGGCGACGAATGCCGGTTCCGCTACGTCGCCAAGGGCGGCCTCGAGCGCGAGGTGGCGATCCGCGACGCGGCGCTGGCCGCGGCGGTGAAGTCCCTCCTGCGCAGCCGGTCCGGGAGCGACCGGCTGCTCTGCTACCGCGAGGGCGGCACCTGGCACGAGGTGCACGCGTCCGACGTCAACGAGCGGTTCAAGGAGCTGGCGGGCGAGGACTGCACGGCTAAGGACCTGCGCACGTGGACGGCGACGGTCCTGGCGGCGGCCGCGTTCGCCGCGGCGGACCCGCCGACGTCCGAATCCGCCCGCAAGCGCGCGGAAGCCGGGGTGATGCGGGAGGTTTCCCGGGCGCTCGGCAACACCCCCGCCGTGTGCCGCTCGTCCTATGTGGACCCGCGGCTGGTCGAAGCGTACCGCGGCGAGCGCACGATCGCGGCGGCCTTGAAGCGGGCGGGCCGGCTGGAGGGCGACGACGCACGGGAGGTGCTGGAAAAGGCGTGCGCGCGGCTGTTGAAGGCGTCATGAGGATTGGAAGTCACTCGGACGGGGAAGTCGATCGCGGTGAGGACGTCCGGTCGAGCGGCAGGAGGCACGGTGAGTGAACGCCGATCCATCCGAACGTGTACTGGCCCGCGGACCCGGCCGTCCGGGACCCTGGGGACGATGACTTCCGACCCGTCCCCCGTGCGCTGGCGCGCCTCGATCGGCCTCGCCGTGGGCGGCGACGGCCCGGTGTCGAGCATCGTCGAGTCCGAGCACGGCAGCGAGGGTTCGGCCCGCGAATGGATCGAACGGAAGCTCCCCCGCGCCCGCTTCCCGGCGTGGATCCCGGCGGCCCGCCGGGCGGACGGCGTGGAGTTGTTCGGCCGGGTGGCCCGGGGCCACGTGGTGACCGGACGGCTCGTGCCGACGTGGGAGTCGGATTCGGGCAGCGCGGTGTGGCACGCGGACCGCGAGGGCGACCACGTGCAGTGGCGGCGGTGCGCGGCCGAGGACCGCTGAGGCGGCTCGATCGACTGTAGTGAATGACTCATTCCTGTCGTCGGACGACAGGAATGAGTCATTCACTACATCCCAGCGGCCGGCTCAGTCCGTGCCCAGCTCTTTCCGCAGCAGGCAGAACTCGTTGCCCTCCGGGTCCTGCAGCACCACCCAGGACTCCGTGCCGTCCTGACCGACGTCCGCGGGCCGCGCGCCCAGCGCCAGCAGGCGGCGCAGCTCCGCGTCCTGGTCGCCGCCCACCGGGTTCACGTCCACGTGCAGCGGGAGCTTGCCGCGGCGGGGGTGGTCCGTGCGGGCCAGCACCAGCGTCGGGGGGCCGTCGCCCAGCGGGACGCCCGGGAGGCCCAGCTCGAGGCCGTCGGGCTCGTGGCCGATCACCTCGTAGCCCAGCACCGCGCACCAGAACTCCGCCAGCCGGTCGGGGTCGTGGCAGTCCAGCACCAGTCCGGTGATCCGGGCGGCCATCCGGTCAGCTCCGTTCCGTCTCGCGTGCCACGTCCGCGGCCTCGTCCTCGTCCATCGCCGTGGTGTCCCGCGGCGGCAGGAAGGGCTCCTGCTGGTCCTCCTCGCGCCCCGCTTCGATGCCGCGGCCCCGGGCGAGCTCGGCGTCGAGCTCGGCGCCCAGCAGCACCGCCAGGTTCGAGATCCACAACCATACAAGGAACACGATCACGCCCGCCAGCGAACCGTAAGTCTTGTTGTACGAACCGAAATTCGCGACGTACAGCGCGAACCCGGCCGACGCCGCCACCCACAGCAGCACCGCCAGCAGGCCGCCCGGGGTCAGCCACTTGAAGCCGGGTTGCCGCACGTTCGGGCCCACCCAGTACAGCAGCGCGAACGCCAGGCTGACCAGCAGCGCGATCACCGGCCACTTCGCGATCTCCCACACCAGCACCCCGGTCGAGCCGAGCCCGATCAGGTCGCCCAGGCGGCGCGCGATCGTCCCCGTCGCCACCACGCCCAGCGCGCACGCCGCCAGCAGGACGACGATCCCGATCGTGAGCAGCACCCGGATCGGCACCACCTTCCACACCGGCCGGCCCTCCGGCATGCCGTAGATCGCGTTCGACGCCCGCATGAACGCGCCGACGTACCCGGACGCCGACCACAGCGCGCCGAGCAGGCCGATGATCGCCAGCGGCCCGGCCAGGCCGCGCGAGCCGGCCAGCTCCTGGATCGCGCCGACGAGGATGTTCTTGCCCTGTCCGGGCACGACCTGCTCGACGTTGTCGATCACGGCCTGGATCTTGTCCGGGCCGAGCAGGCCGAGCAGCGACGTGAGCACGATGACACCCGGGAACAGCGACAGCACGCCGTAGTAGGTCAGCGCGGCGGCCCAGTCGGTCAAGTTGTCGCGGCCGAACTGCTTGAACGTGCGTTTCAGCACCGCGCCCCACGAGCGCTTGGACAGCTCTCCCGGCCCTTCGGGCTCGTTACCTAGTTCGGCCACCGCCGCCACCTCCGCTTCGTCGGCGATGGCATACCCGGTCCGGTACCGGGTATTCGTCCGCCAACCCGATGCTCAGGAGGAGCCCCGTGACCGAGGTCAGCCGCGTGATCGACGCACCGCCCGACGCCGTGTTCGACGTCCTCGCCGACGGCTGGCTCTACGCCGGCTGGGTGGTCGGCAGCTCGCACATCCGCGACGTCGACCCCGGCTGGCCCGCGGTCGGCTCCCGGATCCACCACAGCGTGGGCCCGTGGCCGGTGCACATCCAGGACATCACCGTGGTCCGGGCGGTGGAGCCCGGCCTGTCGCTGTCCCTGGAGGCCCGCGGCTGGCCGCTGGGCACGGCGGCGGTCGGGCTGACGCTCGTCCCGCACGGCGAAGGGGCCACGCTGGTCCGGATGACCGAGCACATCGTGAACGGCGTCGGCAGGGTGCTGCCGGCCGCGGTCCAGGCGCTGATCGTCAAGCCGCGCAACACCGAATCCCTCGCCCGCCTCGCCGACCTCGCCACCGGCAAGCACGCCCGCGCGCAGGACGGCCACCCCCGCCCGTAACTCTGCCGCGGCTGGTCGTGAGTGTTCGGTCGGGTTCTAACCCGACTGAACACTCACGAGCTGTAGATGGCGCGGTGGGCGGCGCGGATCACCGCCGCGTAGCCGCCGCCGAGGCGGCCGGCGCGGGCCAGGGCCGCGC
>NZ_JAAGNB010000549.1:0-1438 GCF_010550475.1 Amycolatopsis sp. SID8362 | reverse complement strand
CCGCGCCCGGCAGCTGGACCGGCAGGTCACCGCGCGCGGGCTGCCGCCGACCGGGCGGATCGCCGAAGCCCTGCGGGGTTCCGCGCTGCTGCGGGACCTCGGCACCCGCAACCCCGACCACCTGTTCGAGCTGTCGAGCGCCTGGCTGGAGAAGGCGGAGCGGGACGCGGCCGCGGGAAAACCCCTGGTGTCGCTGGAGGTCTACGTCCGCGACGTGATCATGAGCAAGCACGTCCGCGGCCTGGTGGGCGAGTTCGCCGCGGTGTTCCAGCTGGGCAAGGACGTCCTCGTGCTGAAGGCGCCGGACATCGGCGTCACCGTGGGCGGCACCGACTTCATCGTGCTCGTCAAGGGCAGCCGGGAAATCTGGCTGTGCGACAACAAGACGCTGTCCCAGTCCGGGCTCGGCGAAGTCAGCAGCCTGGTCGAGAACATCGGGAAGAACGTCCAGAAGGACGTCGTCGAGCTGACCAAGAAGGTGCGCGACCTGCCGGACCCGCTCACCGGGGAGTCGTCCGGGGTGGCGGACGCCCTCAGCCGGCTCACGAAGGCCCGCGACCGGCTCAAGGGGTTTTCGGCCGCGGACCTCGCCACGCCCGAAGGACAGGCCAGGGTGGCCGCGATCCTCGACGACCCGGACATCCGGGTCCGGCGGGTGATCACCAACGCCGGCGGCGAGCTGAGCTACCTGCAACAGCGCCTGCTCGACATGAAGATCGACTTCGCCGACCTGCGCACCCGGTTCACCGAGATCCAGCAGCGGCTGCGCAAGCCGGGCACCGGAGGGGAAACACGATGAGCTTTTTCGAACCGTACCTGCACACGCCGAGCGCCGTGCTCTCCGACGGCATCGTGCCGGTGCCGCTGTGGGCGGTGACCCAGCTGTCGATCGACTCGGCGTACTTCGTGCCGCAGGTCGGCGGGACCCGGCGGCGGGTCGCGGTGGTCAGCCACGACGACTCGCTGTCGCTGAGCGCCGTCCTGCTGGGCCCGCTGCGCTTCACCTGGAAGGTCGCGCTGGAGAACCTCGCCGAGTCCAGCAGGCAGGGCACCGCGCTGTCCCGGGTCACCGGCGGCACGCAGAGCGGCCTGGTGCTGATCACGACCGCGACCATCCGGACCGACCTCGCGGTGCAGTCGCTGACGTTCTCGCAGAGCGCGCAGCGGCGGGACACCCTCGACGTTTCGCTGCGGCTGCTGCACCTGCCGCGCCCTGGCAGCCTCGCGAAGCTGCTCGACGTCTCCTCGATCGGTGTCGGCGCCCTGACCGACGCGCTGCCGGTCTGAGGGGGCGGCGATGTCCAGGACCCTGCCCGCGCTGATCGCCCACCCGCTGCCCGCCGCCACGCCCCCGCCGGACCCCGCGGTCCGGGAGGTGCGCCAGGAACTGACCGCCGGGCTGCCCGTGCGGATCGACCTCGACGCCGCCCGCGCGCTC
>NZ_JAAGNB010000506.1:0-3329 GCF_010550475.1 Amycolatopsis sp. SID8362 | reverse complement strand
CGGTCACCATCGCGCTCATCGCCGGCCTGGAAAGCCTGCTGTCGGCCGTCTCCGTCGACAAGCGCCGCGGCGGCCCGCGCGCCGACCTCGACCGCGAGCTCATCGGCCAGGGCGCGGCGAACGTCGCCGCCGGCGCGCTCGGCGGGTTCCCGGTCACCGGCGTCATCGTGCGCAGCATGACCAACTACGAGGCGGGCGCGCGCACGCGGCTCTCGGCGATCCTGCACTGCGCCTGGATCCTCGCCGCCTGCCTGCTGCTGACCGGCGTGCTGCGGCTGATCCCGCTGGCCGCCCTCGCCGCCCTGCTCGTCTACGTCGGCGCGAAGCTCGTGAACGTCAACGGGCTCAAGGAAGTCCGCCGCCACGGCGACCTGCCGGTGTACGTCGTCACGCTCGCCGGCGCGGTGGCCGTCAACCTGCTCACCGGCGTCGCGGCGGGGATCCTGCTCGCGCTCGCGCTGATGCTCCGGCGGATGATCTTCTCCGGCATCCACGTCGAGACCGACGGCGAGCGCCACCGCGTCGTCATCGAAGGCGCGCTGACGTTCCTGTCCGTGCCGCGGCTGACCCGGGTCCTCGCCGCGGTGCCGCCGCACGCCGAGGTCACCCTCGAGCTGCTCGTCGACTACCTCGACCACGCGGCCTTCGACTGCCTGCGCGGCTGGCAGCAGGCGCACGCCGGGCCGGTGACGGTCGACGAGATCGGGCACCCGTGGTTCGAACGCGGGAACTCGGGCGCGCCGACCGTGCGCCGCAGCGTCGCCGCGCGCGTCGTGCCGCGGTGGCTCGCGCCGTGGTCGCAGTGGCAGGCCGAGCACGTCGTGCTGCCCGCCCAGCGCACGGCCAGCTCGCTGCTTTGCCGCGGTGCCTCGGAGTTCCAGCGCCGCACCGCACCGCTGTTGCGCGACACCTGGAGCGGGCTGGCGCACGGCCAGCAGCCGCACACGCTGTTCATCACCTGCGGTGATGCGCGGATCGTGCCCAACCTGATCACCACCAGCGGGCCGGGCGACCTGTTCACGGTCCGGAACATCGGCAACCTGGTGCCCCCGCCGGACGGCGAAGACTCGTCGGTCGGCGCGGCGATCGAGTACGCGGTCGGCGTCCTGGGCGTGGCGGAGATCGTGGTGTGCGGGCACTCCGGCTGCGGCGCGATGAAGGCGTTGCTCGGCCAGGCCCCGGACGGGCTCGAGCAGCTCGGCAGCTGGCTGCGCCACGGCGAAGCGACGCTCCGGCGCCGCGCCCGCGAGGCGCCGCTGCTGCTCGGCGGCGAGCGCCCGGCCGCCGAGGCCGACCAGCTCGCGCTGCAGAACGTGGTGCAGCAGCTGGAGATCCTGGGCGCGTACCCGGTGGTGGCGGCCGCCCTCGACCGGGGCGCGCTCCGGCTCACCGGCATGTACTTCGACGTCGGCGCCGCGCAGGTGTCCCTTTTGGACGACGCGGCCCGCGGCTTCGTCCCGGCGGGCGCGCTGGAGCACTGAGCGATCCCGGTGTGGCGCCGGACCCGTCCGGCGTCACACCGGAAACCCTTGTGTCGTACGGAATTCAACTGTCATCTGACAGGCCCGCGCTTGTGAACGGCTTGTTAACGACTTGTCCGGTATGTGACATTCGAGCTAAATACGGCGAATTGTTCACCCGAACGAGTGGCACATAGCGGACATTTCACTCGGTTTCCGGTTGCATGGTGATCATGAGACCCCTCGCCGTGCTCCGCCACGACCTGCCGGCCTCACTGGTCGTCTTCCTCGTCGCAGTACCCCTGTCCCTGGGCATCGCCCTCGCTTCGGGCGCCCCGGTCGCCGCCGGGCTCGTCGCCGCCGTCGTCGGTGGCGTCGTCGCCGGCGCGCTCGGCGGCTCCGCGCTGCAAGTGAGCGGGCCCGCCGCCGGCCTGACCGTGGTCATGGCCGAAACCATCCAGACGTTCGGCTGGGCCGTCACCTGCGCGATCACGGTCGCCGCCGGCGCGTGCCAGATCCTGCTGGGGCTGAGCCGCATCGCGCGCGCCGCGCTGGCCATCTCGCCGGCGATCGTGCACGGCATGCTGGCCGGCATCGGCGTCACGATCGTGCTCGGCCAGCTCCACGTCGTCCTCGGCGGCAAGGCGCAGAGCTCCGCGGTGCAGAACATCGCCGAGCTGCCCGGCCAGATCGTCGCCCACCACGACTCGGCCGCGATCGTCGGCCTGCTCACCATCGCCATCCTGCTGCTCTGGCCGAAGCTCCCGGCCGCCGTCCGCAAGGTGCCGGGGCCGCTCGCCGCGATCGCCGCCGCCACGGTCGTTTCGGTCGCCTTCGGCATGACGCTGCCGCGCGTCGAACTCCCCGGTGACGTGCTGGACATCGGGCTCGTCCCGCGGCTGCCGGACGGCGGGTGGGGCGCGTTCGCGCTCGCCGTCGTCACGATCGCGCTGATCGCCAGCGTCGAAAGCCTGCTTTCGGCGGTGGCGGTGGACAAGATGCACACCGGCAGGCGCGCCAACCTCGACCGGGAACTGGCCGGCCAGGGCGCGGCCAACATGCTCTCCGGCGCGCTGGGCGGCCTGCCGGTCACCGGCGTCATCGTGCGCAGCTCCACCAACGTCACCGCCGGGGCCAAGACCCGCGCGTCGGCGGTGCTGCACGGCGTCTGGGTGCTGCTGTTCGTCGTGCTGCTCGCCGGGCTGATCCAGAGCATCCCGCTCGCGGCGCTGGCCGGGCTGCTGGTGCACGTCGGCGCGAAGCTGGTCAACCCCGGCCACATCAAGACCGTCCTCGCCCACGGCGACCTGCCCGTGTACCTGCTCACCCTCGCCGGCGTGGTGGTGTTCGACCTGCTCACCGGCGTGCTCGCGGGCATCGGGCTGGCGCTCGTGCTGATGCTGCGCCGGTCGCTCTGGTCGGGCATCCACGTCGAGCGCGAAGGCGACGCCTGGCGCGTCGTCGTCGAAGGCGTCCTGACGTTCCTGGCGGTGCCGCGGCTGTCGAAGGTGCTCGGGACCATCCCGTCCGGTGTCCCGGTGCGCTTGGAGCTGGTCGTCGACTACCTCGACCACGCCGCGTTCGAAAGTCTCACCACCTGGCAGCAGGCGCACGAGCGCGCCGGCGGCACGGTCGAGGTCGACGAGGTCGGCCACCCGTGGTTCGGCGAGGGCAAGGCGGGCCGCCCGACGCGGTCGCGGCTGCACGCGAGCCGGGCGGTGCCGCGCTGGCTCGCGCCGTGGTCGGAGTGGCAGGCCACGGAAGGCATCCCGACGCAGCAGACCCGCAACGGCGCCACCGAGTTCCACCGCCGGACCGCGCCGCTGCTGAAGAACACGCTGTCCGGGCTCGCCGACGGCCAGCGCCCGC
>NZ_JAAGNB010000456.1:0-2622 GCF_010550475.1 Amycolatopsis sp. SID8362 | reverse complement strand
CGATGCGGGACGGCTGTGCGCGCGAGTCGTGCAGGACCGGGGCCGCGAACGCCGCCAGCGGGCCGATGTTGCCGGCCCGGGCCGCGACCACCGCGTCCGCCAGTTCCGGCCAGCGCGAACGCTGGGAAAGTCCCGAGTAGACCGCGAACATCGCCACGCCCGGGCCGAACGCGACGCCGTCGTCGGTCGACGGCGGGTTCGCGCGCAGCTGATCGGTCAACGCCGCCAGTGCCGCCTTCGGGTCGCCCAGCGCGCAGCCGCGGGACGCGCAGTCCGTGCCGAAGGCGTCCAATGTGGACTGGGCGCCGGCGGCGACCGCGTCGAGCACCGCCGCGGTGTCCGCGCCCGGGTCCGGGACGCCGTCGAGGACCATGCGGCCGACCTGGGCCGGGAAGCGGACCGCGTACTCGGCCAGTACCTTCGAGCCGTCGCCGCGGCCGAGCGCGTTCAGGTGCTCCAGTCCCAGCTGCTTGCGCACCTCTTCGAGGTCGCCCGCCGCGCGCCAGCTGTCCAGCGCGGTCTGGGAGTCGTCCAGCTCGATCGCGCACTGCTGGCCGGCCTTGCGGGCCGCGTCCAGCACGTCCTGCAGGTCGCCCTGCGCCGGGTCGGCGTCGATCAGGTCGTGGCGGATGTCCGGCGGCACGCACTGGGCCGCGCCGGACATCCCGGTGCCGCGGCGGTCCACGCCCACCAGCGAGAACTTCTCCAGGAACGCCGGCGGCAGCGTCGCAGCCAGCCGCGCGGCGTACACCGTGCCCGGCTCGCCGTCGACGTCGTTGACGACCACCAGCGGCACCGGCCCGCTGCCGACCTTGAGCGCCAGCAGCCGCACCAGCGACCGGCGGGGCTCGCCCGGCGCGTCCAGCGGGGCGGTGACGCGGGCGCAGGTGAAGTGCAGGCTGCCCGGGACCGGCGGGGTGCCGATCCGCTGCCGGGTGTCGTCGTCGCAGTCGGACCACTTCAGCGACGGCGACTGCGGTTCGGCCAGCGGCGGCAGCGGCACCGACGGCGTCCCGGCGGGCGTGCTGCCGGTGGTCTTCCCGTCGTTCTCGACCAGCGCCGGGCGCACCGACGGCCCGGCGGCGCACCCCGCGGCGGAGGCCAGGGCGAGCAGCGCGACCAGGACACGGGAACGGCGGCGGCGCACGGGCGAGGTCCTCACGTTCGATCAAGGGCAGCAGTACCGCCGAGCTTCGCACGGCCGGTGTGGGACGAGGGTTAGCGGGTCCGCACGACCTGGCCGCGGAACACGGCGTCGAGGTCGTAGCGGGCCGGCTCCTCCAGCTGGCTGTAGTCGCACGAAGCGGCTTCGCGGTCCGGCCGCCAGCGCTTGAACCGCGCGTTGTGCCGGAACCGCGACGGCATCCCGCCTTCGGTGTTCTCGTAGGCGACTTCGACGACGCGCTCGGGCCGCAGCGGCACCCACTCGTGCTCGGTGGCGCGCCAGCGGGTGATCGCGCCCGGGATGCGCTGCCCCTCGCCCTTCGCGAGGCCGCCCCACGGGTGGTCTTCGCCGTCGGTGACCAGCGGCGCCAGCTCCTCGGCCAGCTCGCGGCGCTTCGGCATCGGGAACGACCCGACCGTGCCGACGTAGTGCAGCACCCCGGCGTCGTCGAACAGGCCCAGCAGGAACGAACCGACCAGTTCGCCGGGGCCGCCGTCGACGTGCCAGCGCAGTCCGGCCAGCACGCAGTCGGCGGTGCGCACGTGCTTGTACTTGAGCATCACGCGCTTGCCGGGCGAGTACGGCTCGTCCAGGGGCTTGCCGATGACGCCGTCGAGGCCGGCGCCTTCGAACAGCTCGAACCAGTGCCGCGCGGTGGCCGGGTCGGTGGTGGCCGGGGTGAGCGGGAAGTTCTCGCCGGCCAGCTCGACGAGCCGGTCGCGCCGCGCCGACGTCGGCTCGTCGAGCAGCAGGTCGTCGCCGAGGGCGAGGACGTCGAAGGCGACGAACTCCGCGGGCTGCTCGGCCGCCAGGAGCGTGATCCGGCTTTCGGCCGGGTGGATCCGCTCGGTGAGGGCGTCGAAGTTCAGCCGTCCGTCGCGGGCGACGACGAGCTCGCCGTCCAGCACGACCCGCGGCGGCAGCACTTCCAGCAGCCGGGCCACCGCTTCGGGGAAGTACCGGTTGAGCGGCTTTTCCGCGCGGGACTGCAGGTACAGCTCGTCGCCGTCGCGGAAGACGAGGCAGCGGAAGCCGTCCCACTTGGGCTCGAACAGCAGGCCGCCGGAGTCCGGGATGGCCTTCGACGGCTTGGCGAGCATCGGCTTCAGCGGCGGCTGCAGCGGTAGGGGCATGCTGCGCATTCTGCGCAAAAGCCCGGCTCAGCGCACGCGTTTCGCCGGGGCCGTGTCGAGTTCCAGGCGGACGGCGGTGGGTAGCGCGTCGAGGCCGAGCGATTCCCGGGCCCGTGCCAGCACCTGGCTGTCGAGGCCGGCCCAGACGCTCTTGAGGTCGGTGCCTTCGTGCAGCCACAGCGTCACGCGCAACGCCGGGGCGGTGCGCGAGCCGACGGCGCGGACGCGGGCGCGGCTGACGCCGTCGAGCCGTTCGGCGTCGGCCCGCACGGCTTCCGCGATCGCGCTCGCGGTGACCACCAGTTCGGCGCCTTCGGTGCGGTC
>NZ_JAAGNB010000407.1:0-2693 GCF_010550475.1 Amycolatopsis sp. SID8362 | reverse complement strand
CCGCTGCCGGTGGCCCGGGACGTGGCTTCGGGCCCGTCAGTCCTCGAGGTCAGCGCGCCGGTGAAGGCGCAGGAGCCCGGCCAGGGCGCGTCCGGCCAGGGCGGCAAGAGCCCGCTGCAGCAGTGGGCCGAGCAGCTGGCCGGCCCCCTCGACATCCCCGCGAACGCCCTGATCGGCTACGCGAACGGCGAGCTGGCGCTGCGGAAGGAAGACCCTTCCTGCCACCTCTCGTGGGTCACCCTCGCGGGGATGGGCTCGGCGGCGTCCGACCACGGCCGCGGCGGCGCGAACCTGCTCGGCCTGTCCGGGGCGCAGGCGAAGAAGTACGGCGACGACGCGGCGACCGCGGCCGGCCGGGCGCTCTGCGCGGGCGGCACGGACCTCGGCGCCGGCACCGGCTGGTGGAAGGCGATCGCGGCCTACCACCCGGGCAGTGACTCCGAGCTGTTCCGCCAGCGGGTCCTCGGCATGGCCCAGCTGTACGCGACGCTGTCGCTGGACCCGGCGTCGGCGAGCTCGCCCCGGGTCAAGGCGACCCGCTTCGCGCTCGGCCAGCTGGGCCTCCCCTACGTCTGGGGCGGCAACGGCCCGGACGCGGGCGCGGCGGGCTTCGACTGCTCCGGCCTGACGAAGGCGTCCTACGACAGCGCGGGCGTGAGCCTGCCGCGGACGGCCGACAGCCAGTTCCGCGCGCTCCCGCCGGTGCCGGCGTCGGAGGAGCCGCGCCTCGGTGACCTCGTGTTCTACGGCAGCCCGGCGACGCGCATCCACCACGTGGGCCTGTACCTGGGCAACGGCCTGATGATCAACGCGCCGACCGAGGGCCAGGCCATCCAGATCCACACGTACCACTCGAAGGGCGACGACTACGCGGGCGCGGGCCGCCCGGCCTGAGGTCCGGCGACCTCGGCGGTGTGCACGGGGAGGTAGCGCTCGCCCGTCACCTGGTCGCCCAGCGGGTCCAGCGCGGCCAGCGCCTCGGCGTCCAGGGTGAGCTCCAGCGCGGCCGCGTTCTGCGCCAGCCGGGCCGGGCTGCGGGTCCCGGAATGGCCGCCACCGCGACGCCGAGCCGCTCGGCCTGGGCGTACACCCACGCCAGTGCCACCTGGGCCGGGGTGGCACCCAGCCGCTCGGCCACCTCGCGCACGGTCCGCGCGATCTTCTCGTTGGCCTCGCCCACCTACACCGGCGAAGCGGGGATTGGTGCGCCGGAAGTCCTTCTCGCCCAGCGCGGCGCGGTCCAGGGTGCCGGTCAGGAACCCCCGCCCCAGCGGCGCGTACGGCACCAGCCCGACCCCCAGCTCGGCCAGCACCGGGGTGACCGCCTCGACTTCGCGGGTCCACAGCGAGTACTCGCTCTGCACCGCGGTGATCGGGTGCACCGCGTGCGCCCGGCGCAGCAGCTCGCCGTCGACCTCGGACAGGCCGAGGTGGCGGACCTTGCCCGCCTCGACCAGCTCGGCCATCGCCCCGACGGTCTCCTCGATCTCGACGTCCTGGGGCGGGCGGTGGGCGTAGTACAGGTCGATCACGTCGACGCCCAGCCGCAGCAGCGAGGCGTCGCAGGCGCGCAGCACGTAGTCCCGGGCCCCGCGGATGCGGCGGGCCCGGTCGCCGGCGCTGCGGTCGATGCCGAACTTGGTGGCCAGCTGCACCCGGTCCCGGCGGCCGTGGATGGCCCGGCCCACCAGCACCTCGTTGTGCCCGGTGCCGTAGGCGTCGGCGGCGCCGTAGCTCTCGCTCATCCCCATGCACCCCAGTCCCATCGCGCTGACGGCGAGACCGGGCGAGCCGAGCGTGGTTCGGGTGATCATGCTTCCGACGCTAGGTCTTGGAGCGCGCTCCAGGTCAAGAACTCCGCAGCTGCCGCACCAGCCCGGACTCATAGGCGAACACCACCAGCTGCGCGCGATCGCGGGCCCGCAGCTTGGTCATGGCCCGGTTGACGTGCGTCTTCGCGGTCAGCGGGCTGATCACCATCCGCGCGGCGATCTCGTCGTTGGACAGCCCTCGCGCGACCAGGGCGACGGCCTCGCGCTCGCGGTTGGTCAGCTCCGCGAGGCCCTTCCCGGGAGCGGGCGGCTGGGTGACGTACCGGTCGATCAGCTTGCGGGTGATCGACGGCGCGAGCAGCGCGTCACCCCGGGCGGCGACCCGGACGGCGTGCAGGAAGTCCTCCGGCCGGATGTCCTTGACGAGGAACCCGGCCGCGCCGGCGCGCAGGGCTTCGAAGACGTACTCGTCCAGGCCGTAGTTGGTCAGGATGACGACGTGCACCGCGGCCAGCGCGGGGTCGGCCGCGATGCGCCGGGTCGCTTCGAGGCCGTCGACGTCCGGCATCCGGACGTCGAGGAGCACGATGTCCGGGAGGTGTTCCCGGGCCAGCGCCACGGCTTCGCGGCCGTCGGCGGCCTCGGCGACCACCTCGACGCCGTCCTCGGCGTCCAGGAGCGCGCGGAAGCCGCTGCGGATGAGTGGCTGGTCGTCGGCCAGCAGGACGCGGATCATGCCGGGTGGTCCACGGGCAGTTCGGCCTCGACGCGGAAGCCGCCTTCGGTGCGCGGAGCGGCTTCGAGCCGGCCGCCGAGCGCGGTGACGCGTTCGCGCATCCCGAGCAGGCCGACGCCCGGTTCCGGTGCGGCACCCGCGGTGGCGCGGCCGTCGTCGTCGACGCGGATGACGAGCGCGCCGGG
>NZ_JAAGNB010000353.1:0-4207 GCF_010550475.1 Amycolatopsis sp. SID8362 | reverse complement strand
GCGGCGACCGCGACCGCCACCAGCAGGCCGGGCACCACCCCTGCCTCGCGGGGAGGTCGGACCGGCGCCTGCGGCGCGGCCGGTGCGTTCCGGATCGTGGTCACCCGTGCCTCCGTGTCAAAATGTACGTACATTCAACTTAGATGATGTACGGACATTTGGCCACGGGTAGGGTCGGCGCGACCAGCCGGGAGGGAAGCCATGCCACCGCGGACGCTCAGCCGCTCCGGCTCCGAGCCGCTCTGGCGCCAGCTCCAGCGCGAGCTGCTGACCAGGCTCGACGCCGGGGAGTTCACCGATCAGTTCCCCGGTGAGCTGGCACTGGTCGAGGAGTACGAAGTGAGCCGCAGCACGGTGCGGCAGGCGCTGCGCCAGCTGCGCGCGGACGGCGTGATCGTCGCCGAGCGTGGCCGTCAGCCGAGGGTGGCGCCGCCCGCGGAGATCGCCCAGCCGCTCGGGGCGCTCTACAGCCTGTTCGCCTCGGTGGAGGCGGCCGGGCTGTCGCAGCACAGCGTCGTACGCACCTTCGACGTCCGCGCGGACGCGCTCGTCGCCGAGCGGCTCGAACTGGAGGCGTCGACACCGCTGGTCTACCTGGAGCGGCTGCGCCTGGCGGGCGGCGAGCCGCTGGCCCTCGACCGCGTCTGGCTGCCTGCCGATGTGGCGAAACCGTTGCTGCCGGCCGATTTCACGCACACCGGCCTGTACGCCGAACTCGCGCGGCGCACCGGCGTGCGGCTCGACCACGGCCGCGAGGAGGTCCGCGCGGTCATCCCGACCGCGGCCGAACGCGCCCAGCTCGCGTGCGCGCACGACGTCGCGGCGTTCGCGATCAACCGCCTCAGCCATGCCCGCGGCCGCCCGGTGGAGTGGCGGCACACGCTGGTCCGCGGGGACCGCTACGCGTTGACGGCGGAGTTCTCTGCCGCAGGCTATCGGCTCGTGTGACGGGTCATTAGGCTGGCGGGATGCGGAATTCCCGCCGGGGCGGGGCCGATCGGGCCGGGTGGATCGGCGGCGTCGCACTGGTCGTCTGGGTGGTTAGCTGGCGCATCGTGTGGCTGGAGATCTTCCGGTGGCGCCACATGACCAAGACGCTCCGGTTCCAGGCGCCCGATCCGCCGGGCGGGATCGCCGTCGTCCCTCGGCCGGGGTGGCCGGTGCGCTGCCTGCGGGTCGCGGCGATCGTGTCGCCGGTGGTGTGCCTGGCCGGGTTCGCGCGGCGGTTCCTTCAGGCCCGGGCGTAGGCGATGTCCTGGCCCGCGCGGACCCAGAGCACGTCGTCGCAGTCCAGGCCCTCGGCGGAAAGCTGCCGCTTGACGACCTTGAACGTCGACGTCCGCGGCAGCTCCCGGACCGTGCGCACGTACTTCGGCACCTGCTTGGGCCCGAGATCGGGCTGATCGGCGAGGAAGCGGCCGAACTCGGCGGGGTCCAGCGTGCCGCCGCCGGTGACGATGGCGGCCATCACCTGGTCGCCGGTCACCGGGTCGGGGACCGCGTAGACCGCGGTGTCGGTGATCGCGGGGTGGCGCAGGAGGATCCGCTCGATCGGCGCGGTGCCGAGGTTCTCCCCGTCGACGCGCAGCCAGTCGCCGAGCCTGCCCGCGAAGTAGTAGAACCCGTTGCTGTCCGCGTAGGCGAGATCGCCGGTGTGGAACACGCCGCCGCGCAGCCGTTCCGCGTCGGCGGCGGGGTCGCGGTAGTACCCGGCGAACCAGCCGGCGCCGGTGGTGTTGACCAGTTCGCCGACGGCTTCCCCGGCGTTGACCAGGTTCCCGGCGTCGTCGAACGCGGCGGGCGGGCACGGCAGGCCGGTGTGCGGGTGCAGGATGGCGACGTCGCCGGCCGGCTTGCCGAGTGAACCGGGCGGGGTGCCGTCGGTGCGGGCGAACCCCACCCCGCCTTCGGTGGAGCCGAACGCGTCGACGACCTTGCAGCCGAAGCGTTTCTCGAACGCGGCCAGGTCGGCGCTCGCGCCCTCGTTCCCGTAGACCAGGCGCAGCGGGTTGTCCGCGTCGTCCGGCCGTGGCGGCGTGGCGACCACATAGGACAGTGGCTTGCCGACGTAGTTCGCGTAGGTCGCGCCGAACTTCCGCACGTCGGGCAGGAAGCCGGAAGCGGAGAACCGGCGGCGCAGCGCGACGGTCGCGCCCGACGCGAGCCCGACCGCCCAGCCCGCCATGATCGCGTTGGAGTGGAACAGCGGCATGGTGACGTACACGGTGTCCGATGTGGACAGCCGGAACCGCTCGGCGAGCATCGCGCCGGGGAACGCGATCTTGCCGTGCGTGCAGCGCACGGCCTTCGGGTCGCCGCTGGTGCCGGAGGTGAAGATCAGCATGAGCAGGTCGTCCGGCGACGCGGCAACGGGTTCGATGGGGGAGTCCGCGGACGGCCAGGAATCCAGGTCCAGCACCGGGATCCCGCCGAGGTCGAGCCCGTCGAGCAGCGGTTGGTACTTCGGCTCGGCGAGGACGAACTGGCAGTCGGCGAGCCGGACGTCCCGGGCGAGGGCTTCGCCGCGCCGGGTCGGGTTGAGGCCGACCAGCACCGCCCCGGCGAACGCGCAGGCGCCCAGGAGGATCGAGAACGCGGGCACGTTGTCGGCCAGGATGCCGACGTGCGGTGGCTTGTTCCGGTCCAGTGCGGCCCGGAGGTCACCGGCGCGGCACGCCGACGCCCGGACGTGCTCGGCCCATGACCAGGTCTCGTCCTCGAACCGCAGGCCCGTCCGGTCGTCCCCGGCGCGGGCCAGCAGCAGTTCGGTCACCGTCGGGACGCTCATCCACGCACCTCCCGGCACCGGTGATCAGAAGTGAAACACGTTCTATTTCTAGCACGGCGCCCGCCGCGTGGTCCACCGTGGTGCCGGTGACCGCCGGTCAGGTGCGTGGTCGGCTGGTCGTGAGTGTTCAGGGCGGTTCTAACCGCCCTGAACACTCACGACCACTGCGGCAGGGCAGGGAGCCGGGCGCCCGCACCCGACTTCGATACCGGCCCTAGCCGTTCGCGCCTCGGCGGTGCCGGTACAACAGCCACACGAAGTACGGTGCGCCGATGATCGCCGTCATCAGGCCGGCCGGGAGCTGGGCGGGGGCGATGGCCGTGCGGCCGATCGTGTCCGCCGCGCAGACCAGGGTCGCGCCCAGCAGCGCCGCGGCCGGGAGCAGGCGGGCGTGCCTGCTGCCGACGATCGCGCGGGCCGCGTGCGGCGCGACCAGGCCGACGAACGTCAGCACGCCGATTCCCGCGACCGCCGCGCCGGTCAGCAGGACGGCGCACGAAAGCAGCAGCAGGCGCGATGGTGCGATCGGCACGCCCAGCACCCGGGGCGTCTCCTCGTCCAGCGCCAGCAGGTCGAGTTCGCGGCGCATGCGGAAGAGCACCGGCGCCACCAGCAGCAGCGCCAGCGCCATCGGCACCAGGTGGGTGAACGTCCGGCCGTACGTCGAGCCGCCCAGCCAGGTGAGTGCCTTGGTCTCGTTCCACGGGTCGGACAGGGTGATCAGCAACGTCACCAATGCCTGCGACGCCGCGTACACGCCGAAACCGATCAGCACCAGGCGTTCGCTGCTGAAACCGCCTTTCGCCGCCACGGCGAAGACCACACCCATCGCCAGCGCCGCGCCCAGGCCCGCGAACCCGGTCAGGGTCCAGAACCCGACCCCGGAGACCAGCGTGATCACGGCGACCGCGCCGAGACCGGCCCCGCCGACGACGCCGATCATGCCCGGTTCGGCCAGCGGGTTGCGGGCGACCGCCTGGGTGAGCGCCCCGCCGAGCGCCAGTGCCGCGCCCGCCAGCAGTGCGGCCACGACGCGGGGGACACGGGTGTCCAGCACGCCGGTGACGATCGGGCCCGCCTGGCCCGCCACCCAGTTGACGACGTCGCCCAGCAGCAGTTTCGCGTCGCCGAGCAGGACCGCGCCGACGGCGACCGTCACGAGCGCCAGCACGCCCAGGATGACGCCGTACCGGACCGTGCTGACCCCGCTTCGCGAGCCGGCCGCGGGTGGTTCGGCGGTCGCCGACGTGATCCGGGCGGTGCGCGCCAACACCACGAGGAAAAGGGCGCCGAGGATCGTCGTCACGACGCCCGTCGGGACCTCCAGCGCGCGCTGCGGGCCGGCGATCGCGCGGAGCAGCACGTCGGCGCCCAGCAGGAGGGCCGCGCCCAGCGCCCCGGCGAGCGGGAGCAGGGCGG
>NZ_JAAGNB010000313.1:0-2495 GCF_010550475.1 Amycolatopsis sp. SID8362 | reverse complement strand
CGGCCGGCGAGCCAGTCCGCGAGCCCGCCGGGCGGCGCCTCGCGGACGTCGAGCTGGAGGAAGTCCGACCCTATGGACCCCTCCGAAGGGCCTGCTTTGGCTCTGTCCACCAGACCATTGTCGCAGCACGCTGGGTTCATGGACACCACTTACGTGCACGGATACGCCGCTCCCGAAGCCCGCCGCCTCGGCGACCAGGCCGACACCCTCGCCGAACTCCTCCACGCCGGGACGGCGTTCCCCGCCGGCAGCCGCGTGCTGGAGGTCGGCTGCGGCGTCGGCGCCCAGACCGTCCACCTCGCGGCCCGCAGCCCCGGCGCGCACCTGACCGCCGTCGACGTCTCCGAAGCGTCGCTGAAAGAGGCCGCGGCCCGGGTCACCGGAGTCGACTTCCGCCACGCCGACCTGTTCGACCTCGACGGCGAGTACGACCACCTCTTCGTCTGCTTCGTGCTGGAACACCTGCCCGAGCCGGAAAAGGCCCTCGCCCACCTGAAGACCCTGCTGCGGCCCGGCGGCACGATCACCGTCATCGAGGGCGACCACGGCTCGGCCTTCTTCCACCCGCGCAGCGAACCCGCGCAGGCCGCGATCGACTGCCTCGTGCGCCTGCAGGCCGACGCCGGCGGGGACGCGCTCATCGGGCGGCGCCTGTACCCGCTGCTCACCGGCGCCGGCTTCGGCGACGTCGTGGTCGAGCCGCGGACCGTCTACGCCGACGCGTCCCGGCCCGCCCTCGTCACCGGGTTCACGCGCGACACCTTCACCGCGATGGTCGAAGGCGTCGGCGAAACGGCCGTCGCCCACGGTTTGGCGACCGCCGAAAGCTGGGCCCGCGGCGTCGCGGACCTGCACCGGACCGAGACCTTCCACTACACGTTCTTCAAGGCCACCGGGAGTAAGTCGTGATCACCCGGCGCCCCCGGTTGGCGGGCAGCACCAACTTCGTCGACCGCGACCGCCAGCGGCTGGAAAGCGACCTCGCCGCGCTCGAACCCCGTCAGCCGGCCACGCGGTCCAAGGCCGCCAAGTGGTTGCGGACGTGGATCGCGCCGGGCACGCACTCCCCCGCGTAGCAGGCCAGCGCGCGTTCCCAGTGCTCGCGCGCGGCCACCGCGTCACCGAGTCCACAGTGGACTTCGCCGAGGCCGCAGTGCGCGCGGCCCTGTTCGGGACCGCAGCCGGTTTCCTTGGCCACGGCCAGGGCTTCGCGGTGGTACGCGAGCGCCTCCGCCGACGCCCCGCGCGCGGCCGCCACCGCGCCCAGGCTGTTGAGCACGCGGGATTCGACGCCCCGGTCGCCGCATTCCCGCGCCAGGCCGAGTGCTTCTTCGAGGTGGCGGGCCGCTTCGCCGGGCCGTCCCTGAGCGAGCCGGACGTCGCCGAGGTGCTTCAAGGCGACCCCGCGGTTGGTCGGGCTGCCCGTCTCGCGCGCGATTTCCATCGCCCGCTCGAGGTGGCCCGCGGCCTCGGCGTACCGGCCGCGCGCGTGCTCGACGTCGCCGAGGATGCCGAGCGCGTACCCCTCGCTGACGCGCACGCCCATGGCCCGGAAGTGCTCCAGCCCTTCCGCCAGCGCCACCGCGGCGTCGTCGTGGTTTCCCTGCGCCGACAAGGCATCGCCGAGGTTCACCAGCGCGTAGCCCTCGCTGGTGCGGTCGGCGGTTTCGCGGGCGAGCGCCAGCGCTTCCCGGTGGTACCCGGCCGCTTCCGCGTACCGGCCGATGCCGCGGCAGGAGCAGCCGAGCACGACCAGGACCAGGCCTTCGCTGGTGCGGTCGCCCGTCTTCCGCGCCACGGCCAGGGCTTCCGCCGAGTACGTGATCGCGTCGGCGAACCGGCCGAGCGCGCGGCAGACCAGCCCGAGCGTGTTGAGCACGTGGATTTCGGTGCGCCGGTCCCCGGTTTCGCGGACGAGGACGAGCGCCTCCTCCAGGTAGCGCCGGGCTTCCCGCGACCGGCCGACGCGCCAGTGGCCGAGCGCGATCAGGGTCAGCGGTTCGGCCTCGGCGGCGCGGTCGCCGGCGTCGTGGGCCAGCGCCGACGCGTGCGTGTGCAGCACCAGCGCTTCTTCGTGGTAGCCGCCGACGTCGAGGTAGTGCCACAGGATCCCGGACAGCAACCGCAGGTGGTCGGCCCAGCCGTGCCGGGTCGCGTGCGCGGCGACGGCGAGGAGGTTGCGCCGCTCGGCCTCCAGCCACGCCTGCGCCTCGATCACCTTGACGTCGGGGTCCGGCACGACCGGCCGCAGGTGCCGTTCCTGCGGCAGGACCACGTCCATGGCCTGCGCGGCGGAGCGGACGTAGCAGTCGAACAGCCGCTCCTGGGCCGCGTGGCTCTCGTCCGGCTCGGCGGCCGCGAGCTCGGCGGCGTACACGCGCAGCAGGTCGTGCAGCTGGACGCGGTCGTCGCCGGTCTGCTGCGCGAGGTGGGCGCGCACCAGCACGCCGGTCAGCCGCTCGGCTTCGGGCAGCGGGACGTCGGCGAGCGCGGCG
>NZ_JAAGNB010000253.1:0-5862 GCF_010550475.1 Amycolatopsis sp. SID8362 | reverse complement strand
GAGCGCGCTGACGACGCCGGCCGTGACGGTGCCGGAGAACCCGAGCGGGCTCCCGATGGCCACGACGAGCTGCCCGACGACGAGCCGGTCGGCGTCGCCCAGGACAGCGGCCGACGGCGTCTCGCCGCGCGCCCGCAGCACGGCGAGGTCCGACAGCGGGTCGGCGCCGACGACGTCGAAATCCACCTCGCTGCCGTCGGCGAAGGTCGCGACGCCGTGCCGGTGGTCGGCGACGACGTGGGCGTTGGTGAGGAGGTGGCCGGTGTCGGCGAAGACGACGGCCGACCCGCCGCCGCGCGCGAGCTGGACTCCAGCGACGTGCGGGGTGACGGTCTTCGCGACCGTGCTGACCGCGCGCGAGTAGGCGTCCATCGCTTCGTCCATGCGGCACCTCGATTACACCGTTGCAGGTAATACAAGTGTGCGCCCGGTTCGGCGGGAAGTCCGTTCGCTGCTGGTGAACTCAGCTCTTGGGGCCTTGATCCCCAGGTAGATCAGGATAAGCGCGCCCGCGAAGCGCAGGATGTCGTACGCCATTTGGGAAGCGGCGAGCAACGCGGTCGGGCCGAACACCGCCGCGAGCCCCCAGAACGCGACGCCGACTTCGATGCCGGCGATGGTCGCGAAGGCGTCGCGCTTCGAGCCGCGGATTACCGGACCAATGACGGTCAGTGGTTCACCGGATCGGACCATGCGCCGGTGAAGATTCGGCGGCAGACTCCCAAGGCGCTTCTGTAACGGTGCAGAAGCGATCTTCTGTGGGGTTGATATGCGCAAACTCATCTTCGGCGCCCTCGCCGGGCTGCTGGTCACCGGCCTGATCCCGGCGACCGCGGCCGCACAGGGAGAGGCTCCCGGTGCCCCGGGCGCCCATCCCAGCTGGCTGCCCGCGAACAAGACCGGCTTCGGGACCGCCCGCGACCGGTCGTCCAACGTCTGGTTCACCCTGCAAGGTGGCCAAATGTCGGAGGTCTACTACCCGGACCTGTCGACACCGAGCGTCCGCTCGCTGAACTTCGTCGTCACCGACGGCCGCGGCTTCGCGACCGTCGACTACACCGCGAAGTCCCAGCAGGTCCGGCGTACCGACGACGACAGTTTGGTTTACGAGCAGACCATCACCGACGACCAGCACCGCTGGCGGCTGCGCAAGACCTACGTCACCGACCCGGCCGCGACGACCGTGCTGGTGGACGTCGACTTCCAGTCGCTCACCGGGCGGCCGTACCAGCTCTACGCGGTCGCCGACCCGGACCTGACCAACGACGGCTCCGACGACTCGGCCGCGCGCCAGGGCGACGCGCTCACCGCGCAGGACGCCACGAACGCGGCCGCGCTCACCGCGAAGCCCGCGTTCACGAAGACCAGCGTCGGCTACGCGGGCGCGTCCGACGGGAACACGCAGCTCACCAAGACCTTCAAGCTGAACACCTACGACACCGCGAACAAGGGCAACGTCCTGCTGACCGGGCAAACCGCGGCCGACGGCGTCCGGAACCGGCACGTCACGCTCGCGCTCGGCATGGGTGCGACGGCCGCCGACGCGCTCGGCAGCGCGCAGGCGTCACAGCGTCGCGGCGTCCGCGACATCACGCGCGCGTACGACCGCGGCTGGGCGCAGTACCTGCGCGGGGTCGGCAAGCCGCCGTCGTCGCTGAAGACCGACGCCGAGCGTGACCTCTACCGGGCGTCGATGCTGACCCTCGCCGCGAGCGAGGACAAGCACCACCCGGGCGCGTTCATCGCGTCGCCGAGCATGCCGTGGCGGTTCGGGAACAACGACCCGGAGTGGTCGCCGTCCGGCACCTACCACCTGGTCTGGCCGCGGGACCTCTACCAGATCGCGACCGGCCTGGCCGCCGGCGGCGACACCGGGGCGGCGAACCGCGCGGTGTCCTACATGTTCGGCACGCAGCAGCAGGCCGATGGGCACCTGCCGCAGAACAGCCGCGTCGACGGCGTGCCGTACTGGACGTCGATCCAGCTCGACGAGACCGCGTTCCCGATCGTGCTGGCCCAGCAGCTCGGCCGCAACGACCTGTGGCCCGGCGTCCGGAAGGCTGCCGACTTCATCATCGGGTACGTCGGCCCGAACGGGCAGCCGGCGCCGTACACCCAGCAGGAGCGCTGGGAGGAGCAGGACGGCTGGTCCCCGTCGACCATCGCCTCGGTGATCGCCGGGCTGGTCTGCGCCGCGGACCTGGCTTCGCACAACGGCGCGGCCGCCGACGCCGCCCGGTACCTCGCCGCGGCCGACAAGATGAAGGCCGACCTGCCGAAGCAGACGATCACCACGAACGGGCCGCTGTCGAAGGACCCGTACTTCGTCCGCCTCACCAAGGACGCCAACGCCAACAACGCGACGAAGTACAACCTCGGCAACTCGAGCGTCACGATGGACCAGCGCGCGGTCACCGACGCGGGCTTCCTCGACCTCGTCCGGCTCGGCATCTACCGGGCCGACGACCCGGTGATCGAGAACAGCGTCCGCGTCACGGACTCCGACATCGCGTTCACCACGCCGACCGGGCAGTTCTGGCACCGGTACACGAAGGACGGCTACGGCGAGCAGGCCGACGGCTCGCCGTGGGACTACACGTTCCCGGCCGAGAGCCGCACGACGTTCGGCAGGCTGTGGCCGCTGCTCGCCGGTGAACGCGGCGAGTACGAGCTGACGCTGGGCGACCCGGCCTCGGCCGCGCGGCGGCTGCGTGACCTCGGCCGCGTGAGCAGCTCGGCGGAGACCATGCCGGAGCAGGTATGGGACGAGAACGCGCCGTCGGGGCAGACCGGCTTCCCGCCGGGCACGCCGAACAACTCGGCGACCCCGCTGGCCTGGACGCACGCCCAGTACGTCCGGCTGGCCTGGGACGTGCAGGCGGGCTCGGTCCTCGAAACGCCGAAGGTGGTCCGCTGCCACTTCCTCGGCTGCTGACCCCGTCGTGAGTGTTTAGTCGGGTTAGAACCCGACTAAACACTCACGACCGGGCGGGCGGTCAGATGACGGCGCCGTCGTCCTCGGGGGTCTTGGGCGGGAGCCAGGAGTTGCCCGGGACGCCCCACTTGTTGTGCTTCAGCATCTTCTTCGCCGCGCGCGCGTGGCGGCCGACGAGGCGGTCGAGGTAGATGTACCCGTCCAGGTGGTCGGTCTCGTGCTGGAGGCAGCGCGCGAGGTAGCCGGTGCCCTCGACCTCGATCGGGTTGCCCTCGATGTCGGAGCCGGTCACCTTCGCCCACTGCGCGCGGCCCGTCGGGTACGACTCGCCGGGCGCCGAGAGGCAGCCCTCCCAGTCGTCGTCCGGGTCCGGCATGGTCTCCGGGATCTCCGACGTCTCGAGCTTCGGGTTGACGACGACGCCCTTGTGCCGCACGCCGTCGTCGTCCGGGCAGTCGTAGACGAACACCCGCAGGTCGAGGCCGATCTGGTTGGCCGCGAGGCCGACGCCCTCGGCGGCGTACATCGTCTCGAACATGTCGTCCACGAGCGTGCGCAGCTTCTCGTCGAACTCGGTGATCTCCCGAGTCGGCTGGTGCAGCACGGGTTCGCCGGCGATAACGATGGGGTGGATGGTCACGGCGAGCCAGTTTAGTCGGACCCTTCTGGTAGACCTGCATCAGACCGTGACGCGCCGACGTCGATGCCCACGTCGGCGGCCGCTTCCGTGGTTGAATGGCGCCCGCGGAAGAGCTAGGTCTGATCGCCATACGCCCGATTGAGAGGGACTCGGATGGACGCCGCGGAGTCGATGGCTGAGCCGCAGCCGTCGCCGCCGAAGCCCGTGCCCGGCCTGACCGAACGCGAGGTCGAGATCCTCGCCTTCGAACGTCAGTGGTGGCGACACGCCGGGGCGAAGGAGAACGCCATCCGCGAACGGTTCTCGTTGTCGGCCACCCGCTACTACCAGCTGCTCAACAAGCTGCTGGAGAAGCCGGAGGCGATCGAGGCCGACCCGATGCTGGTGAAGCGGCTGCGCAAGACGCGCGCCGCCCGGCAGCGCAAGCGAGGCGCCCGGCGACTGGGGATCGAGCTGAAATGAGTGTGTTCTCGGGCATGTCCCGGCCGATGAAAGCCGCGGGCGTCGCGCTGATCGGCGTCGCCGTCGTCGCGGCGGTCGTCGGCGGGATCTCCGCGCTGAGCGGCGACGGTTCCAACGAGGCCGGGCCGAGCGGTACTTCGTCGACTTCGCCGGGCACCTCCGGCGGCACGTCCGCGCCGCCGGCCACCTCGTCGACGGGCACCCCGCCCTCGACGTCCGCGAACCCGACGTCGCCCACGCCGCCGTCGCCGACCACGCCGCCGCCCGGGCAGCCCACGCAGGGCCAGCCGGGGCAGCCGGGTGGTGACCAGCAGGCGTCCAACAAGTGGGTGACCGTCCGGGTCTTCAACAACTCGACGATCAAGGGCCTGGCGGACCGGGCGGCGGAGGACTTCCGCGGCAGCGGCTGGAACGTCAACGAGGTCAGCAACTACTCCCAGGGCGTCATCCCGACGACGACGGCGTTCTTCCGCCCGGGCACCGACGAGGAGGCCGCGGCCAAGCAGCTCGCCCAGGAGTTCGGCATCAAGGCCGAGCCGCGCTTCCCGGGCATCGAGAGCGCGAGCCCCGGCGTGATAGTGATCGTGACGAAGGAATACCAGTCCGGCCACAAGGGCAGCTAACCGCACACTTTGTAACGCAAAGCCGCACTTTCCCCGAGAAAGTGCGGCTTTGCGTTACAAAGTGGGTTACTCCCCGGCCTGCGTCTTCGCGTACGCCTCCAGCGTGGCGAGCTGGGCCGGGTCGAGGCTGGGCCGGACCGTCTTGCGGGCCGCGTCCAGGTGCGCCGCCGTGACTTCCCGGGCCTCCAGGGACTCGCGCATCGCCGTCAGCGCCGCTTCGCGGATCAGCGCGGCGCAGTCGGCGGCCGAGTAGCCGTCCAGAGTGGACGCGACCTCGTCGAGGTCCACATCGGACGCCAGCGGCGTGTTCTTCGAGCTGGCCGCGAGGATCGCGGCGCGGGATTCGGCGTCCGGTGGCGGGACGTAGACGCGGCGCTCCAGGCGGCCCGGCCGCAGCAGCGCCGGGTCGACCAGCTCCGGCCGGTTCGTCGCGCCCAGCACGACGACCTCGCGCATCGGCTCGACGCCGTCGAGCTCGGTGAGCAGCGCCGCGACCACGCGGTCGGCGACGCCGGAGTCCGACGACTGGCCGCGGCGCGGGGCCAGGGCGTCGATCTCGTCCAGGAAGATCAGCGACGGCGCGGCCTCGGCGGCGCGGCGGAACAGCTCCCGCACCGCGCGCTCGGACTCGCCGACCCACTTGTCCATCAGCTCGGCGCCCTTGACCGCGAAGACGTTCAGCGCGCCGGTGCCCGCGAGCGCCCGCACGAGGAACGTCTTGCCGCCGCCGGGCGGCCCGTAGAGCAGCACCCCGCGCGGCGGTTCGACGCCGAGCCGGGCGAACGAGTCCGGGTACCGCAGCGGCCACAGCACGGCCTCGGTCAGCGACTGCTTGACGTCGGTCATGTTCCCGACGTCGTCCAGCGTCAGCCCGCCGGTGGCCAGGTTGTCCGAAGTGGACATCGACACCGGGCGGACGGTGGCCAGCGCGTCCAGCAGGTCCTGCTGCGAGATCCGCGGCTCGTCGGTGTCGCGCTGGCGCAGCGCGGCCCGCAGCGCCGCGTCCCGCCGCAGCGCGATCAGGTCGGCGGCGACGAACCCGGGCGTCTTCTCGGCGAGGACGCCGCAGTCGATGCCGGTGTCCAGCGGGACGTCGCGGAGCAGCACGTTCAGCAGCTCACGCCGGGTCTTCGCGTCCGGCAGCGCCAGGCCGAGCTCGCGGTCCAGCAGGTCGGCGGTGCGCAGCCGCGGGTCGGCGGACT
>NZ_JAAGNB010000198.1:0-6893 GCF_010550475.1 Amycolatopsis sp. SID8362 | reverse complement strand
CGCCGTGGTCGTCGCCGCCACCTGGGTCACCTGGACGTGGGTGCCGCCGCCGGTCGCCGGCGCGGTGATCGCGTCCGTGCTCGTGGTGGCGATGCTCTTCGAAGCGTGGCCCGGCATCCGGCTCGCCCCGCTGCCGGGCCGCACGGTCGTCCTGGTGCTGGTGGCGCTGCTGGCCGGGGCGTTGTCGTGGACGTTGCCGCGGCTCGCGCGGTGGGCCGCGGTGCCGGCCGACCTCGTCGGCGGCTGGGTCACGCACACGACGTTGAACGCGCTCAGCCTGGCGGTGATCCTGCACGTCGCGGTGTGGCGGCGCTGGCCCGTGCCGGCGGGGTGAAGCTCACGGGCGCAGTTCCTCCTCCACGGCGGGGTGGCGGGCGACGACGGCTTCGGCGAACGCGGTGTGCACGCGGACGTACTCGTCCCGGCCGACCGCGGTGTCGGCCCACTCGTGCCAGCGGATGTGCGCTTCGGCGACGTCGACCTTCGCGGCCGCCGCGACCGTGGCGGGCGACGTGCCGGCGAGGATCGCGTGGTGCATCAGGGACGGCGAGGAACGCCGGGCGAGTTCGGCGAGCGCGGCGAGGCGGGCCAGCTCGGAGAGCGTGTCGGACGGGACCGGACGGGGGCGCGGCCGGGGGACCTGACGGGAGTTCTCGAGCCCGTCGGTCAGGACGCTGGTCATCAAACGGCTCCTGGTCGGAGGCAACCTGAACGGCGGACGTTTACCCCGCCTCACACGGGATAAACGCGCCGCCAGGTGACCTCCATCCACCTAGCCGGGTGACGTCTGTCTCAGCTGGCCCGCACCGCTCCGCAGTGCCCCGGGATCCGCTGCGGCCGCACGCTTTCCAGCGTCGGCTTCACCGGCTCGATGGTGCCGTCGCGGCGGAAGGTGAGCTTGTCGATCGTCGTCTCGCGGTGGGTGCCGTCGCCGCCCGGGATGCCGAAGCGGTGGTAGGCCAGGTACCAGTCGTCGGTGCCCGGGACGCGCAGCATCGAGCTGTGGCCGGTGCCGAGCACACCCAGGTGCGCGTCCTTGCTCAGCAGCAGGCCGCGGTTGGTGAACGGCCCGGCCGGGCTCGGCGCCGTCGCGTAGCCGACGCGGTAGTCCTCGCTGCGCGTGTCGTCGATCGACCAGCTCAGGTAGTAGGTGCCCTGCCGCTCGGCCATGAAGAGGCCTTCGCGGAACCCGTCGAGCCCGGTGAGGCGGGTGATCTTCGCCGGGTCGTAGGACACCATGTCGTCGTTCAGCGGGACGACGTAGGCGTTGCCGTTGCCCCAGTAGAGGTACGGCTGCCCGGTGTGGTCGACGAAGACCGCCGGGTCGATCGCCTGGCCGCCGTCGGGGTTGGCGGCGATCAGCGGCTTGCCGGAGTCGACGAACGGGCCGGTCGGCGAGTCGCTCACCGCCACGCCGATCTTGGCCTCGGCGCAGAAGTAGAAGTAGTACTTGCCGTGGCGCTCGGCGATCGTCGGCGCCCAGGCGTTCTTGTCCGCCCAGCTCACGTCCGGCCCGAGGTCCAGGATGACGCCGTTGTCGGTCCAGTGCACCAGGTCCTTCGACGACCACGCCGAGAACTTCGTCCCGCTCCAGCCGTCGAAGCCGTCCGTGGTCGGGTAGAGGTAGTAGGTGTCGCCGAACGCGACGATGTTCGGGTCGGCGGTGAAGCCCGGCAGCACCGGGCTGCGCACCTCGTGCGCCTCGACCGTCCACACGCGACGGTCGCCGCCCGCGCCGGTGACCGTGAACCGCTGGGGCGTGCTGAGGTTCACCGGCTTCCCGTTGCCCGGCTTGATGGTCGCGCCCGGCGCGAGGCCGAACACCGGCGCCAGCTTCCGCACGTCGGCGCCCGGCTTGACGGGCAGCACGACCGTCCCGGCGCCGGAGTCGATGACGGCCGGCGTCTTGAGCGAGGCGAGCGTGACCGACCGGATGGCCGTGCTGTTGGACGGGAGCGCGGAGACTTCCAGCCCGGAGAGCGCCCGGTTGTACAGCCGCACGTCCTTCATCTTGCCGGTCAAGGTCTTGTCGCTCGCGTACACCGACCGGCCGAGGTAGTTCGCCGCCGTGACCCCGCCGCCGAGGTCCGACGGCTTGATGGTGGCGGCGGTGTTGCGGGCGACTTCGACGCCGTCGAGGTAGAGCACCTCGACGCCGTCGCCGACGGTCAGCGTCACGTTCTTCCAGACCCCGCGCGGCAGTCCGCCGCCCGCCACCGCTTGCTCGGTGGTCCAGTTCCCGGTGGCGATGGCGCCGCGCAGGCCGCCGCTCGCGGTGCCGCCGGTGGTGAACAGGTAGCCGTTGCCGGTCCCGTCCCGGGCGGTGTTGCCCAGGCCCCACAGGAAGTACGGCGTCTGCTGGGCCGGATCGACCAGGACGTCGGCCGAGACGGTGGCCGCGGCGGCGCCGGTCAGCAGGTTGTTCGGCAGCTGGACGTGCCCGTTCTTGCCGCCGAACGCGAGCGCGCCGTCGCTCCAGCCGACGTCGCCGGCGAGGGCGCCGTCGTAGCCGTGCCCGGTGGTGTCGGCCGCGACCGTGCCCGACTTCGCGTCGAGCGGCCAGTGCGCGACGAGCCCGTTCGCGTCGGACTTCACCGGCGCCGGGGGAGCGCTCAGCCGGTTCATCTCCGCCTGCGTCACGGGCAGCACGGTGCCGTGCCGCGGGGACGACGGCAGGTGCGCGCCCGCCGACATCGTCCACTTGCCGGAGGCGAGGTCGGTGGTCTCGAACGGGACGTAGCCGCGGCCGCCGAACTCGTCGATGAACAGGTACCACTTGTTCTCGGTGTTGGACTTGAAGCCGGTGGGCCCTTCGCCCGCGGAGAGCCCGGGGCTGGTGGCGGTCGCCTTGCCGATGCAGTCGGCGACGAAGCCGTAGTGCGGGTCGAGCAGGTCGGTGGACTTCTCTTCGGTGATGAACTTGCTGCACGGCGTCGAGGACGTGTTGTTGCGCTCGTCCTTCGTGAAGCGGTAGTAGGTGTCCTGGTCCTTGATGACCGTCGAGTCGATCACCGAGTAGCCCGGGTCGATCCACACCTGCGGCGCGCTGAAGCTGACGAAGTCGCGGGTGGTCGCGTACATCATGCGGTTGTAGCTGTCGCCGGTGTGGTTCGGGTCGCTCTCGGCGTAGAGCTTGGACGCCCAGTAGACGACGTAGGTGCCGCGCTTGGCGTCCCAGAACGCTTCCGGCGCCCAGGTGTTCCCGGCGGCGGGCGGGGAGACCTGCACGCTGCGCTGGCGCGACCAGTGCGCGAGGTCGGTCGATTCCCACACCATGATCGACCGGCTCCCGGTCCGCTGCGCGGCGTCCCAGCCGCGGCCGGCGTAGATCCGCAGGTCGGTGGCGAGGAGGTAGAACTTGTCGCCGTCGGGGGAGCGCAGGATGAACGGGTCGCGCACGCCCAGCTCGCCGAGGCTCGACTTGAGGACCGGCTGGCCGTTGTTGAGCTCGGTGAAGTTCAGCGGGTCGTTGCCGCGGCTGAGCGCGGAGTAGATCTGCTCGCCGTTGGACGTGCCTTCGCCGGTGAAGTAGAAGAAGCTGTACCCGGCCAGTGGTTCCTGGACCGGCTTGGGGACGACGGTGGCGGTGAACCGCCGCGTGGCGCTTTCCCGCCCCGCGGTGATTTTCGCGGTCAGGACGACGTTGCGTGGCTGGCTTCCGGTCGGCGGCCGGGTCACTTCGCCGGTCGGGGTGATGACGGCGGGAGCGTCGGACGTCCAGCTGACGCTCGTCCCGCCCGGCCCGGTGACCGGCAGGGTGAGGTTGCCGCGCACGTCGTCGATGCCGGGCACGGCAAGGCTTTCGGCGGCGGCTTGCAGCGTGGGCGACGGCGCGGCGTTCGCGCTCGGGATGGGGACGAGTGCGGCCACGACGGCCAGCACGACGCCGAAACGGCGCGGGGAGAACAACCTCATCGTTGTGTCCTTGGGGGCGCGTCGAGGGTCATGTTAACGTTAACATCGGACGGGGCACGCTGACTTTAGGGCGGTGGTGCGCGGGGGTCAAGAGCCGGCCGGGCCCGGCGGGGAAGTCGTGCCCCCCGCGGTCGGCTCGGGGTCGCGGAGATGTCATGAACGGGTCATTCATGTCGTCTGGCGACAGGGTCCCGGCAAAGTCGCGCCGACGAGGAGGCGACCGGCGCCAGGGTCGCCTGGTGGCGTGGTCTGCCCGGCGTCGCGGGGATGTCGTGAATGGGTCATTTATGTCGTCTGGTGACGTGAATGACTCATTCATGTCGTCGCGGATGGCCGGATCGGCCCTGCTGCCCGACTTTGCCGGGCCCTGACGTCCGGGTGAAGCGTCGATCCCGGCCGGGCATCAGTTCCCGGCGCCCGCCAAGCCGTCCAGGAACACGCGGACCAGGCGCTCCGCCGGTTCCGTCCGGTCGCGCGGCGCCGGCCCGGCGGCAAGCGCCGCCTCGTGCATTTCGAACAGCAGTGCCAGGTCCGCCGGCTGCAGATCGGCGCGGACGCCGCCTTCGCGCTGGGCCCGTTCGAACGCCGGGCGCAGCAACGCGATCAACGCGTGCGTGTACTGGCGCTGGCTGCGTTCCGGCAGCTCGCGGAAGATCCGGACCAGGGGCCGTCGCCGGGCCTGCATCGCCAGGACGCGCCGCAGCAGCTCGCGGAACGGTTCGTCGCGCACCACGCTCTTGAGCGCGGTGAGGTGGTGGGCCGCGACGGCGAACGCCAGTGCCGTGCGGTCGGGGAAGTGCCGGTAGACCGTCGCGCGGCCGAGGCCGGCGCGGCGGGCCACTTCGTCCAGGGCGACGTCCGCCTGCTCGCTGAAGACCTCGTCGGCGGCGCGCAGGATCGCTTCGCGGTTGCGGCGCGCGTCGACGCGCCGGGGTACGGCCGAAGACGGTCGCCCTGCGCGCATGGGCCACCACGTTACTCGTGAGTAGTGAGACCGGCAATCCGTTCCATCTCTCGGTTCGGGTTCCTACCGTCACCCCAGGTCACGATCACCGCCGGAGGAGCCCCATGCCCGTCCTGAACCGCCGTACCGTCCTGAAGGGCGCCGCCGCCGTCGCCGGGGCCGCCGCGCTCGGCGCCGCCCGGGTCACCCGCGAGGAGCACCGGGTCGTCGTCATCGGGTCCGGGTTCGGCGGCGGGGTCACGGCGCTGCGGCTGGCCCAGGCCGGCGTGCCGGTGCTGGTGCTCGAACGCGGACGGCGCTGGCCGACCGGCCCGGACGCCGAGACGTTCCCGCACCCGACGTCGCCGGACAAGCGGATCTTCTGGCTCGGCTCGGCGCCGTCGCTGCCGGGCCTGCCCTCGCTGCCGCCGTTCGAGCGCTACACCGGGCTGCTGGAGCAGGTCAGCGGCCAGGGCATGAGCATGATGTGCGCCGCGGGCGTCGGCGGCGGCTCGCTGATCTACCAGGGCATGACGCTGCAGCCGACGGCCGAGCTGTTCCACGCCTGCTTCCCCGAGCAGCTCGACTACGCCCGGATGGCCGCCGAGCACTACCCCCGCGTCGCCGCGATGCTGGGCATCGAGACCGCGCCGGACGCCCTCGTCGAGAGCAAGACGTACAAGGCCGCGCGGGTCTTCGCCCGCAACGCGCGCGACGCCGGGTACGCCGTCGAGAAGATCCCGATGCCGATCGACTGGGACTTCGCGCTGCGCGAGCTCGACGGCGAGGTGAAGCCGTCCTACACCAACGGGGACTGCGCGCTCGGGGTGAACAACGGCGGCAAGCACTCGGTCGACGTCACCTACCTCGCGGCCGCCGAAGCCACCGGCCGCTGCACCGTGGCGACCCTGCACAACGTCACCGACGTCGCGCTCGCCCCGGACGGCCGCTGGGAGGTCCGCGTCGACCGCATCGACACCGCCGGGAACGTGCTCGAGAAGAAGATCCTGACCGCGAAAGCACTCGTCATGGCGGCCGGCACGGCGAACACGACCCGGCTGCTGATGCGCGCGGGCGCGAAGGGCGACATCCCCGACCTGCCCGACGCGCTGGGCGCGGGCTGGGGCACCAACGGCGACCGCATCTACACCTGGACCAACCTCGCCGACGACTTCGGCGCGCCGCAGGGCGGCCCGGTCGTCTACGGCAGCAAGGAGTGGGACGACCCCGCGACGGCCAACACCGTCATCCAGGCGTCCCTGCCGCCGCTGCCGGACCTGCGCACCACGATGCTCGTCGGCTACGGCATCAGCGCCGGGCGCGGCCGGTTCGTCTACGACGCCGCGAAGGACGACGCCGTGCTGCACTGGCCGTCCGGCGCCGACGCGAAGCTGAGCGCGCGCATCCACGAACGGATTTCCCGCATCGCCGGGCCGCTCGGCGTGCTGCTCGACACGACCGCCGTCGTCCCCAGCACCTGGCACCCGCTCGGCGGCGCCGCGATGGGCGCGGTCTGCGACCTCGAAGGCCGCGTGCTCGGCCACCGCGGCCTGTACGTCCTCGACGGCGCCCTGATGCCGGGGACGACCGCCGCCTGCAACCCCTCGATGACCATCGCCGCCGTCGCCGAGCGCGCGCTGGACCACCTGATCGCCGAAGACGTCGACCGCGTCTTCTAGTCCCTTCCGAACTCGACGAGGAGTTCTCATGCGTCGCTTGTGGACGGTCCTGCTGACCGTTCTCCTGGTGTCCACTGTGGCCGGTCCGGCCACCGCCGCCGAGCCACCGCGAGGCCCTGCCGGAGACGCCTTCTACACGCCGCCGAGCCCGCTGCCGGCCGGTGCCGACGGCGACGTCGTGTGGTGGCGGCCGCTGCCGGACCAGTCCGGGGCTCGCGGGTACCTGGTGCTGTACCGGTCGAGGTCCGCGACGGACACGCCGATCGCGGTGTCCGGCCGGGTGCTCGTGCCGACGGCGCCGTGGACCGGCGCCGGGCCGCGGCCGATCGTCTCGGTGGCCAGCGGCACGCGGGGCA
>NZ_JAAGNB010000151.1:0-4431 GCF_010550475.1 Amycolatopsis sp. SID8362 | reverse complement strand
CAGTACGGCCAACGGCATCAGCTCGCCGAGGTCCTCGATCGGCTCGCCTTCGCGGTGGGCGAAGACCACGGCCCGCCCGCCGTACATGAGCGAGTCGGACGCGGTTTCGGCTTCGACGGCCAGCGCGCCCACCTCGGCGGGCGAAAGACGGCGGCCGGTCGCGGCGAGGACCGCGCCGATCGCCGACGTCACGTCCGCGGTCGAGGAGCCGAAGCCGCGGCACAGCGGGATGTCGCTGGTGATGTCGAGCAGCCCGCCCGGCACGGGGTGGCCGAGCCGGGCCAGGGTGAGGTCGGCGGCGCGGCGGGCCTTGCTGCGCCACGCGGGCCGCACGGTCGTGCCGGCGTCCTCGGTGGGCAGGAAGGTGGCGCGGGTGCTGTAGAGCGGGCACGGCAGGGTGACCAGGCCACGGCGCAGCCGGCCGCCTTCGGCGAACACCCCTTGCAGGATCTCGCCGTGGTGGGCGTCGACGCGGAAGCTGCCCGCGCGCGGGTCGGTGACGGTGGCGGGGGCCGGTGCGGCGACCGCGAGGTCTTCGGTCATGGCGTTCTCCTTCACTCGTCGGCGGTCACGGCGAGCCCGGCCAGCACGGCGCGGGCCAGCTCCGCCACGTGCGGCGGTTCGACCATGTCCCAGTGGTGACCCGGCACCGGCGTCACCGTGAGCTCGCCGCGCGTGCGGGCGCGCCAGCTCTCCGGCCGCACCTCCGGGCGGCCCTTCACCGGGTGGGTGCCGGTGGAGGTGATGAGGTGGATCCCGGTCTCGACGACGGCGCGGCAGCGGTAGGCCTCGACGGCGTCCTTGCCGGCGAGGTAGACCCGCGCCATCTGCTCGACGACGGCGTTGCCCGCGACTTCCGACACCATCCCGCGGTCCCGGGCCTCGGCGAGCATCTCGTCGAGGGTGTCGACGGCTCCCGGGGCCAGCTTCAGCACGGCCTCGCCGAACCAGGCCAGCGGATCGCTGGTGTCCACTTCGGGCAGCGGGTTGCCGTAGTCGTCGACGCCGAGGACGGTCGCGTCGATGATGCAGAGGTGTTCGACGGCCCGGCCGGCGTTTTCCAGTTGGGCGGCCATTTCGAACGCGACCGAGCCGCCCTGCGACCAGCCCGCGAGCCGGATCGGCCGGTCCCCCGCCACCGGCAGCAGGTCGGCGACGAAGGCCGCGGCCAGCTCCTCGATCGTGTGGACCGGGTCCTCGCCGGGCGCGAAGCCGGGTGCCTGCAGGCCGAACACCGGCAGCGCGGGGTCGAGTTCGGCCACGAGCTGAAGGTACGGGAACGGGCTTCCGGCGGTCGGCGGCAGCAGGAACAGCGGCGCGACGCCCGCCCGGCCCGGCGACAGTGGCACGACCAGCCCCCCGGCACTGTCCCCGGCGCGGATCAGGTCGGCCAGCGCCCGGACCGTCGGGGCGCGGAACACCTCGGCCAGGCCGACGGTCGCGCCCAGCTCGGCCTTGATCCGGTCGACCAGCACGACGGCCAGCAGCGAGTGGCCGCCGACGTCGAAGAAGCCGTCGGTGACGCCGACACGGCGGCCGAGCAGGTCCTCCCACAGCTTCGCCAGCGCCATCTCCAGCTCGTCGCGCGGCAGCACCCCGGACGTCGACACCGGAGCGGCGTCCGGCGCGGGCAGCGCGACCCGGTCGATCTTGCCGTTGGACGTCAGGGGCAGCGTGTCCAAAGTGGTCAGGGTGGCCGGGACCATGTATTCCGGCAGCCGTTCGGCCAGGTGCGCTCGCAGCGCGTCGGCATCCACAGTGGACGGCGCGACGTAGCCGGCGAGCGCGCCGTCGCGGACCACCGCGACCGCCTCGGTGACGCCGGGGCCGCCGACCAGCGCGGCCTCGATCTCGCCCAGCTCGATCCGGTAGCCGCGCACCTTGACCTGGTGGTCGGTGCGGCCGACGAACTCCAGGCGCCCGTCCGGCAGGTACCGGGCCAGGTCGCCGCTGCGGTAGAGGCGGCCGGGGCCGAACGGGTTCGCCACGTACTTGGCCGCGGTCAGGCCGGGGTTGCCGGCGAACCCGCGGGCCACGCCCGCGCCGCCGGCGTACAGCTCACCGGTGACACCGACCGGGACCGGCCGCAGGTGCTCGTCGAGGAGGTAGACCTCGGTGTTCCAGATCGGCCGCCCGACGGAGATCGGCGTGGTCACGCACTCGGCGGCGGGCAGCAGGTTGATCACGTTCGCCACGGACGTCTCGGTGTGGCCGTACTCGTTGGCCACGCCGACTTCGGGGGCGTTCTCGCGCCAGAACTCCAGCGCTTCCGCGGTGAGCTGCTCGCCGCCGACGACCAGGTGCGCGGCGGCTCCGGCCGCTTCCGGTGCGAGGCACCGGCGCAGCGGTTCGAGGTGGGCCGGGGTGAGCTTGACGAAGCTGAACTTGCGGCCGCTCGCAAGCACGTCCGCGAGGCCCGCCACGGGGTGCTCGTCCTCCGGCACCAGCGTCACCGTCGTGCCGCACAGCAGCGGCAGGAACAGCCCGGTGACGGTGAGGTCGAAGGCGAGCGACGAGTGCACCGGGGCGCCGTCGCCCTCGTCGGCGCGGTAGGCCTGGCGGCACCAGTCGAGGTAGTGCAGCACGCCGCGGTGGCTGATCATCACGCCCTTAGGGCGGCCGGTGGACCCGGAGGTGTAGATGACGTACGCGAGGTTTTCCGGGTCGACGACCGGGTCCCGCCACGGCACGGGGTCGTCGGCGACCGGCTCGTCGGCCAGGAGCTTGACCTCGCCCAGGTCTTCCCCGGCGAAGCGGCGGGTGGTGACGAGCACGCGGGCGCCGGCCTGGCGGAGCATGTACTCCTTGCGGTCCTGCGGATACGCGGGATCCAGGGGGATGTAGTGGCCGCCGGTCTTGAGGACGGCCAGCAGCACCGGGAGCAGCAGCGGGCCGCGTTCGCAGAGCACGCCGACCGGGGTTTCGACGCCGACGCCGTGGGCGCGCAGCCGCTGGGCCAGCCGGGTGGCGCGGTCCTCCAGCTCGGCGTAGGTCAGCTCGGTCTGTCCACACCGGACCGCGACAGCGTCCGGTGTGGACGCGGCCTGCGCGGCGATCCGGCCGTGCACGGTCCCGCGCAGGTAGGGCTCGGCGGTGTCGTTCCACGTCCGGAGCAGCAGCTCGCGCTCGCCGGCGCCGAGGATGTCCACTTCGGACAGCCGGACGCCGGGCTTCTCGGCGAGTTCGGTGAAGAGACGGACGAAGTGCTCGCCCATCCGCGCCATCCGGACCTCGTCGAACAACGCGGTCGCGTACTCCAGCACGCCTGCCACGAAACCGTCGGCCTGGCGGACGAAGGAAATCATCAGGTCGAACTTCGCCGTCGTCGAGGGCAGGTCCACCGGCGAAACCTTCAGCTCGCCCAGGTCCGGCGAACCGGTCGAGGAGTCGTAGACGGCGAACATGACCTGCACGACCGGCGTGTGCGCGAGGTCTCGCTCGGGCGCCAGCTCCTTGACCAGCCGTTCGAACGGCAGGTCTTCGTGCGCCTGGTCGGCCAGCCGCGCCACGCGGACGCGGTCGGCGAGTCCGGCGAAGTCCGGGTCGCCGGACAGGTCGCCGCGGGCGACGACGGTGTTCACGAAGAACCCGACCATGTGCTCCAGCTCGGCCCGCCCGCGCCCGGCGACCGGGGTGCCGACGGCGATGTCCGTGCGCCCGGTGTGCCGCCCCAGCACGACGTACGCGGCGGCCAGCAGGGTCATGAACGGTGTCGCGCCCGTGCTCTTCCCCTGGTCGATCACGGCGGAGGCGGCGGCCGCGGGGATGGTGAAGCGGACGGAGGCGCCGTGGTGGTCGCGCTGGGCCGGGCGCGGCCGGTCCGCGGGCAGCTCCAGGGTTTCCAGCCCCGCGAGCCGCTCCTTCCAGTACGCGAGGTCGGCGGTGTGGGCGTCCACCCTGGACTGTTCCCAGGCCGCGAAGTCCGCATAGGACAGTTCGACCGGGGGCAGTTCGGCACCGGTGTAGAGCTTGCGCAGGTCGTCCATGAGGATCGGCAGCGACCAGCCGTCGCAGGCGATGTGGTGGACGTTCAACGCGAGCACGTGGCGCTCCGGCGCCTCGCGGACGAGCAGCGCCCGGAACACCGGCCCGGCGGCGAGGTCGAACGGACGGCCGACGTACTCGGCGAGGATCGCGTCCAGGTCACCCTCGACGACCGGCAGCTCGACCGGGGCCGGGGCCCCGATCACCTGGCGCGGCCGGTTGTTCTCGGCGGTGTACGTCGTGCGCAGGATCTCGTGCCGCGCCACCAGGGCGTCGAGGGATCGCCGGAGCGCGTCGACGTCGAGCGCGCCTTCGAGCCGCAGGAGCAGCGGCACGGCGTACTCGGCGCTGTCCGGGTCGAGCCGGTCGAGGAACCACAGGCGCTGCTGTCCGGCCGACAGCGGCAGCGGGGCGCCGCGGTCGGCCCGGCCGAACGCCCGCGCCGGC
>NZ_JAAGNB010000113.1:0-5984 GCF_010550475.1 Amycolatopsis sp. SID8362 | reverse complement strand
CAGCCGCTCGCGGGCTTCGGCCATGCTCGGCCGCTCGCCCGGCTCGCTGCGCAGCAGGCTCATCAGCAGCGCGGTGGCCGCGCCCGCCTGCACCGGCGGGTTGATCTGGCCGTTCGCGGCCGCGTAGAGCAGCGCGAGCTGGTTGGTGGTGTTGCCGTACGGCGTGGTGCCTTCGATCGCCTGGTAGAGGGTCGCGCCGAGGGCGAAGACGTCGGAGCTGGGCACCGGGTCGGCGCCGCGCGCCAGCTCGGGCGCCAGGTAGGCGGGCGTGCCGCCGATCAGGCCGGTCGCGGTCAGCGTCATGTCGCCGGCCGCGCGCGAGATGCCGAAGTCGGTGATCTTCGCGGTGCCGGTCTCGTCGATGAGGATGTTGCCCGGCTTGACGTCGCGGTGGACGATCCCGGCGCGGTGCGCGGCCACCAGCGCGGACGCGACCTGCTCGCCGATGCGGGCGATCCGGCCGAGCGGGAGTGTGCCCTCCTCGGCGAGGATCGTGGAGAGGCTGGGCCCGTTCAGGTACTCCATCACCAGGCACGGGTCGCCGTTGTGCTCGGCGATGTCGAACACCACGATGGCGTTCGGGTGCTGGAACCGGGCCGCGTTCTTCGCCTCGCGCATCGCGCGCTGGCGCATGTTGTCGCGCTCGGTCTCGGAGACGCCCGGCTGGGGCAGGATCTGCTTGATCGCGACGGTGCGCTCGAGGCGCACGTCGGTGGCGCGCCACACGACACCCATGGCACCGCTACCAATGTGCTCGACGAGGCGGTAGTGCCCCGCGATCAGCTGACCGGTGTCGATGGCGACTGCTCCTGACGAAATTCCCGGTGGTGGTGACCCTGCTCAGCGCGTTTCCGCTTCGCGCACCCGATCGAGTGTAGCGGTCGGCCCGGTGCTCTTCGCGTCAGCCAGCCGGTCCGGCGGGCTCCGGTTCGGGCACCGGCGCTCGTTTCCGGAACACCCGGACCAGGCCGATCGCCCCGGCCAGCGCGAACACGCCGTAACAGACGAGCAGCGCCGGCGGCGTACCGCCGGTCAGGGCGTCGCCGAGGACGACCACGGCGACGGTGCCGGGCACGCTCCCCAGCAGCGTACCGGCCAGGTAGGGGACCGGCCGCACGGACGACACGCCGCAGAGGTAGCTGAACGGCGCGAACGGGACGACCGGGATCAGCCGCAGCGAGGTGATGGCCAGGACCCCGCCGTCGGAGAGCCGGTCGTTCACGGTTTTGACGGCCGAGCGGTGCAGGTGGCGGGTGACGAGGTCGCGGCCGAGCAGCCGGGCCAGCCCGAACGACAGCGCGGCCGCGATGGTAGTGGCGACCAGCCCGATCGCGATCCCGGCCGCGGTGCCCACGAGGAGCCCGGCGGCGAGGTTGAACACGGTTCGCGGGATCGGCGCCACGGTGAGCAGCGAGTAGGCGACGAGCAGCACGAGCGGCGTCGCGGCCCCGGTGGTGGCCGTCCAGGCCCGCAGTTCGGCCGGCCCGGGGATCGGCAGCAGCACCGCGGCCGCCGCGAAGACGGCGAGCACGGCGAGCGCGCAGATCAGCTTGGTGCGGCCGGACACCCGGTCGAGCCTACCGGCGCCGCTTTCACGTGAAAGCGGCGACCTGGGGCCCCGGCAAAGTCACCACGGCGCTCCTGGTCCGGTGACAACCGCTCCGCACGTAGTGAATGACTCATTCATGTCGCCGGACGACATGAATGAGTCATTCACGTCGTCGGGCGGGTGGTTCGGGAGGGGCCGGTGAGCGCGATCACCGCTAGCGTGGCCGCATGCCGAAGCACGGAGATCCGGTCGAGTACGAGGTGGGCGGGCGGACGGTCCGCGTCTCGAGCCCGGACAAGGTGTACTTCCCCCAGCGCGGCATCACGAAGCGCCAGGTCGTCGAGCACTACATCACCGTCGGCGGCCCGCTGCTGCGCGCGATCGGCGAGCGGCCGACCACGCTGAAGCGCTACGTCGACGGCGTCGAGGGCGAGTGGTTCTACGCCAAGCGGGTGCCGAAGGGCGCGCCGCCGTGGGTCGAGACGGCCGAGATCACCTTCCCGTCGGGCCGCAAGGCCGCGGAGGTGTGCCCGACCGAGCCCGCGGTGTTCGCCTGGGCGGCCAACCTGGGGACGTTCGACTTCCACCCGTGGCCGGTCCGCCGCGCCGACGCCGACCACCCGGACGAGCTGCGCATCGACGTCGACCCGCCGGACCGCGCCGGTTTCGCGGACGCGGTGGAGGTCGCGCGGGTGGTCCGCGAGGTCCTGGCGGACGCGGGCCTGACCGGCTACCCGAAGACGTCCGGCGGCCGCGGCGTGCACGTCCTGGTCCGGATCCGCCCGGAGTGGGACTTCATTGCGGTCCGCCACGCGGTGATCGCGCTCGGCCGCGAGGTCGCGCGGCGCATCCCGGAGAAGGCGACGATCGCGTGGTGGAAGGAGGAGCGCGGCGGCCGCGTCTTCCTCGACTACAACCAGGCCGCGCGCGACCGCACGGTGGCGTCGTCCTGGTCGGTCCGCGGCACCCCGCGCGCGACGGTCTCGACCCCGCTCACGTGGGACCTGCTGGACGAGGTCGACGCGGACGACTTCGACGTCCTGACGATCCCGGCCTTCTTGAGCGAGCACGGTGACCTCCACGCGGCGATGGACGCGGAGGCGTTCGGCCTGGAGACGGCGCTGGAGTGGTACGAGCGGGACCTGCGGGACGAGGGGCTGGGGGACATGCCGTACCCGCCGGACTACCCGAAGATGCCGGGGGAGCCGAAGCGGGTGCAGCCGAGCAAGGCCCGCCCGGAGTAGGTGCTTCGGGAATACCCCCGCTGTAACGAGCGGCACATCGGTGTCGAGCGCCACTCGTCAAAGCTTTAATCGGCCTGCCCGAAATACTCCCAAGAACGCGGAGTGATCACCCGGGCGCCCGCTGTCGCCTTTCGGGTCACAAATGGCGCACGGCCTTCTTCGAGATCACGATCACCGGCTTCGCTGGCGTAACGTGCGGTCCCGAATCGATGACTCCCCGGGCAGGGCCGGGCAGCGGGTTCACGGAAGGAGGCCCTCGTGGACGACCTGATCGCATTCCTCGCCGCGCGCGTGGGCGCACGGCAGGCGTTGATCATGCAGGCCGTCAACAAGGCGAAGGCCGGCGACGCGATGAACCGCGGGGAGACCAAGGTCGCCGTGGAGCAGCGGATCCGCGGGCTGAGCGATCTCGACCTGGACGCGGTCAACCAGATGATCAACGAGATCGAAGCGACGCGGCGGATCCTGCTCGCCCACCGCACCACGGTCTCGGAGAAGGTCCCCGGGTTTCCGCTCTACGGCAGCGAATACTGGTGTGAGACCTGCCACGTGCCCGCCGACGAAGCGGGCTCCAACTGGTGCCTCACGCTGCGCCTGCTGGCCCTGCCCTACGCCGACCATCCGGACTACAGCGAGCGCTGGCGCCCCTGACGGGAATCCCGTTCACGGCCGCGCGTTGCACTTCGTGTGAAGTTCTCGGTGCTCGATCGCTCGCCCGTGCGGCGTGACGGCGGGCCGGCGCGGGCGCTGCGGGACACCGTCGCCTTCGCCGCCGACGTCGAACGGCTGGGGTACCACCGGTTCTGGGTGTCCGAGCACCACGGCGTGCCCGGCGTGGCCGGGTCCGCGCCGACCGTGCTCGCCGCCGCCGTGGCCGGGGCCACCGGGCGGATCCGGGTCGGGACCGGCGGGGTGATGCTGCCGAACCACCGGCCGCTGGTCGTGGCCGAGCAGTTCGGGGTGCTGGAAGCGCTGTACCCGGGCCGGATCGACATGGGGCTCGGCCGGTCGGTCGGCTTCACCGCCGGCGTTCGCGAAGCACTGGGCCAGGGCAAGGAAGCCGCCGACGGGTTCGCCGCGCAGGTGCGCGAGCTGCTCGGGTTCTTCACCGGTGAGCACGCCTATCCCGGCGTCCACGCCTACCCGGCCGAGGGGCTGCGCGTGCCGCCGTTCCTGCTGGCCACCGGTTCGGGTGCCGACCTCGCCGCGGAACTCGGGCTGCCGCTGGTGATCGCGCCGGTGCGCGGGGAACGCGCCATGGCCGAAGCCGTGACGCGCTACCGCGACGGGTTCCGGCCCGGCGAGTGGGCGCGGGAGCCGTACGTCGTTGTCTCGACGGCGATCGCCGTGGCGGACACCGCGGCCGACGCGCGGCGGCTGCTCGTCTCGGAAGCCTGGGCGACGGTGTATTCGCGCTCCCACGGCGTCTTCCCGCCGCTGTCGCCGCCGTCGGAAGTCCTGGCGCTGCCCATGACCGACCGCGAGCGCAGGCGGCTCGAAGAGACCCTCGACGGCCAGATCTCGGGCACCCCGGCCGAAGTCGGCGACCGGCTCGGGACACTGGTCGCGGCCGCGGGCGCCGACGAGGTATTGGTGACGACGGCCGCCTACGACCAATCCGCGCGGCTCGATTCCCTCGCCCGGCTGGCCGATCTCCACGCCCTTGTGTGAGCTGATTTCCCGATAGCGGGAGATCGCGTCGGAGAATTACCGCTGGTGCATTTCCGCGGCCCGGCGATACAGTTTCCGGCGTGACTGCCGGGTCGGCCTCGAGCCGTGAGCAGACGGGGTACCCGGCTGCGCCGTGACCTCCGGGCGGGCCCGTGGCCCGCCGCCTCCCGCACGTCTTCCGTCATCGGAACGTGCGCGGGAAGGAGGTGAAATCGCATGTCCCAGTGGCAAGAGTTCGTCGCGGCCCACAGCGAGGGCGGCGTCCTCGACGGCGTCGTGGCGCGGACGCTGCCGTTCGGCGCGTTCGTCGAAGTGGCGCCCGGTGTGCACGGTCTGCTCGTGACCGACCGCGTCCCCGAGCAGGGCAGCCGGGTGACGGTCCGCATCGAAGCCATCGACGTCGAACGGCGCCGGTTCAGCCTGGTGCGGGCGTGATCTGAGCCGGGTGAGGCAGGGCGCCCTGCCTCACCCGAGCACGAACGGCAGCCGCGCGGCCAAGTCGCCCAGTGCGTCGCGCTCGGCGTCCGTGGGGGACCGGCGGCCCGTCGCCACCAGCAGCACGTCGGTGTCCGAGAACGACGCCGGGAACGCCGTCCCGGCGATCTTCTCCAGCATCTCCCGCGTCCGGGACAGGCCCTCCGGAGGTGGCGGCGGGGCCGCGGGCAGGTGGGCCACCAGGTCCAGGTGGTGCAGCGTCCACTCCAGCACGTACGCCGAGAGGTAGTCGCCCGCGGTCAGGACCATCTCCTGCGTCGAAACCCGCATCGCCGGGTCGGCCAGGTCCGCCGCGCGGCCGGCCGCCGCGCCCACGTCGTCGAGGTGGAACTTGAGCAGCGCGGGGTCCTCGTACGCCGCCGCCAGGCGGACGATCAGCGCGTCCAGCGGGTCTTCGCCGGTCGGCGGCTCGGAAGCCAGCGCCCAGTACGACACCGAGTCGTGCGTGACCGCGGCCGAGGACGGCGTGACCAGCGTGATCAGCACGTCCTGCGCGTCGATCACCAGGTGGCACACCAGGTCCCGGACCAGCCAGCCCCGGCAGCCCGACGGCTCGGCGAAATCGGCGTCGGGCAGGGCGGCCACTGCGGCGCGCAACGCCGCCCACGTGCGCGAAAAGAGATCCACGGCGGCGAAGCTAGCAGGGTCAGAGCCTCAGCTGCAGCTGAGTAAGGATGCGCTGCGCGGGGTCGTCGAAGTCCACTCCGGACACCTCCGTCGCGCGGCGGACGCGGTAGCGCACGGTGTTCGGGTGGATGTTCAGCACCCGCGCCGCGGCCCGGACGTCGCCGAACGCGTCCAGCCAGGCCAGGACGGCCGGGACGAGGATGCCGCCGTGCTCGGCGTCGTGGTCCGCGAGCGAAACCAGGCGCGGGTCGCGGATGCGCGGCTGCCCGGCGAGGTACGCCAGCACTTCCGACAGCAGCACCTCGGCGCGGACGTCGGCCAGCGAGGCGACGTCGGCCGCCCACTGCCCGCGGGCCATGGCGCCCAGGACGCGGTCGGCGTCGCCCCGGGACGCGGCC
>NZ_JAAGNB010000074.1:0-2151 GCF_010550475.1 Amycolatopsis sp. SID8362 | reverse complement strand
CGCCGTCGGCGGTCCGGCCGTCCGGGGTCCGGACCGCGCCGCCGACGAACGACCGCGGCCCGCGCCAGAACAGCCCGCCGTAGCCCGCCGTGTCCCGGCCCTCGGTGACCGGGCTCCCCCAGCGCAGCTCGCGGCCGCTGGTGTTGCGCAGCCGGCTGGTCCAGGTGAGCGTCCAGTGCCCGCCGTCGACCGAGACGTCGCCGAAGCGCAGCGTGCGGTGCTCGGTGAGCCAGCGCCGGCCGGCCGCGGTGCACCAGGCCAGCTCGTGCCGGAGTTCGCAGTGCCCGGCCGCGGACACGAGGCTTTCCCAGCGGACGTGGCCGACGGTGCCGTTGTTGTCCAGCGGGGTGTACCCGCGGCCGCGCACGTAGGTGCGGCCGCCCCAGAAGTTCTCGCCCGACAGGTGGGCCATGGTGAACTGCAGGCCGTTGTGCCACGTGTGGTCGTGCGGCCGGACCGCGGTCACGACCTCGCCCGCGGTGGTGCGCAGCGGGTGCAGGTACGGCTTCGGCGAGTCCCCGGCCGGGGTCGCCGGCGCGACCACGTACTCGGCGAGGACGAGGTCGCCGAGGCGGACCCGCACCCGGCCGTCGTCCTCTTCGGCCAGCTCCAATGTCCCGTCCCCGACCGCCGCGCGGCTCACGCCGGCTCCCCGATCTCGGCGAGCAGCTCCGCGACGGCGACCGGCCGCCCGCTCGCCAGCGACCGGTTCGCGGCCAGCCCGGTGAGCAGCGCCGCCAGTCCCGCGTCGTGGTCGGCCGCGCAGCCGAGGGCGTCCGGTTCGGCGTCGCCGAGCAGCTCGGCGAGCATCCGTTCGTCCCCGCCGCCGTGGCCCTCGCCGAGGACCTGGTCGAGCACGACCTCGGGCGGTGCCCAGAGCCGTTGCAGCGTCAGCCGGGCGCGGCCGGGTTCGGGCCGCTCACCTGGCGGGAGGTCCGCGATGGACGCGGCGTGCTCGTTTTCCCGGACGTCCAGCTCCAGCCGTCCCTCGCTGCCGGAGAAGGCGACGCGGTAGCCCTCGCGCGGCGAATACGCGTGGAGGTGGTAGTTCAGCACCGCGCCGCCGCGGTGGCGCACGAGCACGGACAGGTCGTCCTCGATCGTGATGCCGGGCGCGAAGACGTTGCGGTCGCGCAGGTAGCCGTCCTCGGTTTCGGCGTCCCGGTAGAGGGCGCGCAGCCGGGGCGAGCGGTCGAGGTCGAGCGCGAACGGGTCGCCGGTGGTGCCGGTGCCGCGCACGTACTCCGTCCGCTGCCCGTGCCTGCGGCCGTTTTCCTCGCCGTAGAAGAACAACCGGCCCAGCGCGAACACCGTCTCGGGCCCGCTGCCGAGCCACCAGTTGACGAGGTCGAAGTGGTGGCCGGACTTGTGCACGAGCAGCCCGCCGGAGTTCGCCTTGTCGCGGTGCCAGCGGCGGAAGTAGTCGGCGCCGTGCGCGGTGTCGAGCAGCCAGCTGAACTCGACCGAGCCGACCTCGCCGATCGCGCCGGCTTTCAGCAGTTCCCGGACCCGGCGGTGCACCGGGTTGTAGCGGTAGTTGAAGGTGACGCGCACCGAGCGTCCGGTCGCGCGCCGCGCCGCCAGGATCCGGCGGGCGCCGTCGGTGTCGGTGGTCATCGGTTTTTCGGTGACGACGTCGCAGCCGGCTTCGAGCGCGGCGACGACGTAGTCCGCGTGCGTGTGGTCCGGCGTGCACACCACGACGACGTCGATGCGTTCCTTCGCGAGCATGGCGGTGAAGTCGTCCGGCCGGTAGCCCGGGACCGCGGTGCCGAGCCAGCCGTTGTGGACGCGCATGCGGGTCTCGGACGAGTCGCAGAAGGCCGCCAGCTCCGCCCGCGGCGACCCGGCCAGCGCCCGGGCGAACAGCCCGGCCCGCGAGCCGAGCCCGACGATCGCGTACCTACGCACCACCATCACCTCTCTCCCCGGCGCGCGCACCGGCGCCGGTCCAGGGCAGCTCGAGTTCGGAGAAGAGCGCGAGCCGCTCGGCGGCGGTGTCCACGGCGTCGTCGACGCCCGGCACGACGTCGTGCCGATCGGGCCCGGTCCCGACGGCCCGCACCCACTGGGCGGGCAGCGGCTGCGGCTCGGGAGCGTCGCGGACCGCCTCGACGAGCGCGGTGAAGGCGCGGGTCGCCGACAGCGGCG
>NZ_JAAGNB010000020.1:0-2962 GCF_010550475.1 Amycolatopsis sp. SID8362 | reverse complement strand
GCGTCGCGGCGGGCGCGGTCGTCGCGATGGCGGCCTACCTGTTCCGCTGACGCCTCACGCGGAGCGTTCTCCCAGGCGGGGGAACGGCTTCGTGGAGAACAGGACCTCCACCGGGACCTCGAAGAACTCCGCGATCCGCAGCGCCAGGTACAAGCTCGGGCTGTACTCGCCGCGTTCCAGGTAGCCGATCGTCTGGTAGTGCACGCCGAGTGCCTCCGCGAGCTGGCGCCGCGAGATCGACCGCTCGGCGCGCAGCATCGCGATCCGGTTGTAGACGACCTCACTCATGGCTACCCCACACGCTGCATGGCCCTCTCCCGCCGTTCGGCCACCGACGAACCCGCTTCGCGCCGCGCCATGCGGCGGAGCAGGACCGGGGCCAGTGCCAATCCGATCACGGCCCACGCGAGGAGCACGGCGAGGGTCGGCAACGGCCGCCACGACTGGCCGATCTCGACGACGACCGCGGTGTCCGGCAGCAGCGCCGAGCGCATGCCGAGGCCCAGCCAGTACATCGGGAACACCTGCGCGATGCCCTGCACCCAGCTCGGCAGCGCGGTGACCGGGTAGAAGATCCCCGAGATCGCGCCGAGGCCCATGATCGGCAGCGTGATCAGCGCGATCGAGCGCGGGCTGTTCGTGAGCGACCCGAGCGCGGCCCCGAGCGGCAGGGTCGCGACCAGCCCGAGCGCCAGCACCCACACCAGGTGCGCGTACGACCAGACGCCGTCGGGTGCCAGCGAGTCGAACAGGAACAGGCAGGGGATGAGCACCAGCAGGATCGAGGTGACCTGCGCCAGCGCGACCGCGGCCGTCTTCCCGACCAGGTAGCCGAGCATGCCGTTCGGCGTGGCTTTCGCGCGCAGCAGCGTGCCGTCCTCGCGGTCGATGGCGAGGTAGCCCGCGGTGCTGTTCAAGCCGTTGAACACGATCCCGGCGCCGAGCACGCCGGGCACGGTGGCCGCGCCGAGCGAGAACCCGGTGCCGGGGAGGGTCGCGTTGCGCATGAAGAACAGCGCGCCGAGGAAGAGCGCGACGAAGACCAGCTGGCCGACGACGTCGTCCCGGTTGGTCCAGGTCTGCTTGAACTCGATCCAGCCGCGCGCCAGGCCGGCGCGCACCGCGGCGGTCCTGGCGTTCATCGCGCACCCGCTTCCTGGAGGCCGAGCTCCGTTTCGCCGCCGGTCTCGGCGCGGTGGACCAGCGTCATGTAGGTGTCTTCCAGCGACGCCCGCCGGACCTCGAGGTCCGCGACCGCCTCGCCGTGCTGCTTGAACAGGTCGTACACGTACTTCGTCGCTTCGGTCGTCGAGTGCACGAAGCGCTGGTCACCGACGCTCCACCGGACCTCGGCCTCCCCGGAGATCCGCCGGCTCAGCTCGTCGGCCGACCCGTCGGCGATGATCCGCCCGCCGTTGAGGATGAGGATCCGGTCGGCCAGCTTCTCGGCCTCGTCGAGGTCGTGCGTGGTGAGCAGGATCGTGGTGTCGAGCTCGTCGGAGAGCCGGTGCACCAGGTCGTGGAACTCGCGGCGCGCCTCGGGGTCGAACCCCGCGGTCGGCTCGTCGAGGAACAGCAGCTCGGGCCGCCCGACGATGCCGATCGCGACGTCGAGCCGCCGCCGCTGCCCACCGGAGAGCTGCTTGAGCTTCTTGTGCGCGTGCTCGGTCAGCCCGACCGCGCCGATCAGCTCGTCGACGTCCCACGGCCGCGGCATCGCGGGCGTCGAGTACGGCGCGTAGTACCGGCCGAGGTGCGCGAGCAGTTCGCGCACGCGCCACTTCCCGTGGTCACGCCAGGACTGGAGCACGACCCCCAGCCGCGCCCGCCAGTCCTCCCCGCCGCGCGCCGGGTCGGTACCCAGCACGCTCACCTCGCCCGCCGACCGCATCCGGAAGCCTTCGAGGATCTCGATCGTCGTCGTCTTGCCGGCGCCGTTGGGCCCGAGCAGGCACACGACCTCGCCGCGGTAGGCCTCGAACTCGACCCCGTGGAGCACGTCGTTGGTGCCGTAGCGCATCCGTAGCCCGCGCACGTGGACCACCGGGTCCGCTGGATCTCTCATCGCGCGTCACCCCCATCTGACTGATGCGATCGAATGTAGCACACCTACTACATTCGATCGGAGTCCTGCTCTGGGTGTGGGTTTGGGCGAAGGTCATGAACGGGACGTTCATGTCGTCCGGTGACAGGGCCCCGGCAAAGTCGCGCCCGGGAGCGGGTGACCGGCCGCGTGGTCTGCCCGGCGTCGCGGGGATGTTGTGAATGGGTCATTCATGTCGTCTGGTGAGGTGAATGACTCTTTCATGACATCGCGGATGGGCGGATCGGCCGTGCTGCCCGACCTTGCCGGGGGCCTCCGGCGGCGCGCGCCTCTGACCTGCGCCCCTCCGCCCGCTGAAAAGTTTCTCCCCCGGCCGGGAACTTGACCCGCGGTCATCCGGTTCGCCGGTCATGGGTACTTGGCTGGGGCTCGCGCTCCCGGGCGGCGTCGTGATCCTGCTGGTCATGGCCGCGATCGAACTGCGGCCGCGCAAGGACGGCTCGCGCTTCAAGGCTCGGCTGTCCGCGACGTACATCGAGGAGACGACCGCGTTCCTCTACGGCACCAAGCGGCGTGAGCTGGAACACCGGGAAACCATGTCGATGCTCGTCGAGCAGGACGCCGAAGGGGCGCCTCCGTGGCGTGACGTGGACTTGGACGCCGGGATCGCGCGGATCCGGCCCCGTTCGGACCCGCCGGGGCCGGAAAACGGCCAGCTACAGTGACCCCATGCCGACCCCAGCACGCGTGCGAGCCGACGCGTGCCCTGGTGTTTTCGCACCCCACGACGCCGCCGACGGGCCACTCGCGCGGGTGCGGCTGCCAGGCGGCACGATTTCCGCGGCGCGGCTGCGTGCGCTGGCCGACGCCGCTGAGGCGTGCGGCGACGGCGACCTCCACCTCACCTCGCGCGGCAAC